>CAZHFS010000086.1:0-9945 GCA_964531885.1 uncultured Propionivibrio sp. | reverse complement strand
CTTTCCGGCCTCGAGCCCTTCAACGTCGGGCCGGAGTCGCTGTTCGTGAACGTCGGCGAGCGCACTAACGTCACCGGCTCGAAGATCTTTGCCCGGATGATCCTCGAAGGTCGCTATGACGATGCGCTCGCGGTTGCCAGGCAGCAGGTCGAGAATGGCGCGCAGGTCATCGACATCAACATGGATGAGGCGATGCTCGACGGCCAGGCGGCGATGGACCGTTTCCTCAAGTTGATCGCCTCCGAGCCGGACATCGCGCGGGTGCCGGTGATGCTCGATTCATCCAAGTGGGCGGTGATCGAGGCGGGACTCAAGTGTATCCAGGGCAAGGGTATCGTCAACTCGATCTCGATGAAGGAAGGCGAAGCGAGTTTCCTGGCCCAGGCGAAACTGGCTCAGCGCTATGGTGCTGCGGTGGTGGTCATGGCCTTCGACGAAAGAGGGCAGGCCGATACCTTTGCGCGCAAGACCGAGATCTGCCAGCGCGCTTATGACTTGCTCGTCGGTATCGGTTTCCCGCCGGAAGACATCATTTTCGACCCGAACATTTTCGCTATCGCCACTGGCATTGCCGAGCACGACAACTACGCCGTCGACTTCATTGAGGCTACCCGCTGGATTCGTGCCAAGCTGCCGTATGCGCAGGTTTCGGGCGGCGTATCCAACGTCTCGTTCTCCTTCCGCGGCAACGACGCGGTGCGCGAGGCCATCCACACGGTTTTCCTCTACCACGCGGTGCAGGCCGGCATGAGCATGGGCATCGTCAACGCCGGCATGCTTGGCGTCTATGACGATCTTGAGCCGACCTTGCGCGAGAAGGTCGAGGACGTGGTACTCAATCGCCATGCCGGAGCAGGCGAGGCCCTTGTCGAGTTCGCGCAGACGGTGAAGGAAGGCAAGGCCAAGGAAAGCGGGCCGGATCTAAGCTGGCGCGAACAGCCGGTCGAGCAGCGTCTGGCGCATGCCCTCGTCAAGGGCATTACCGACTTCGTTGTCGCTGATACCGAAGAATGCCGCGCCGCGCTGGCTGCTGCCGGTCGGCCGCCGCTGGCGGTGATTGAAGGCCCGCTGATGGGCGGCATGAACGTGGTTGGCGATCTGTTCGGTGCCGGCAAGATGTTCCTGCCGCAGGTGGTCAAATCAGCGCGGGTCATGAAGCAGGCTGTCGCTCACCTGATTCCGTTCATCGAGGAAGAAAAGGCGCGTACCGGCGCGGCGAGCAAGGGCAAGATCGTAGTTGCCACGGTGAAGGGTGATGTGCATGACATCGGCAAGAACATCGTCGGCGTGGTTCTCGGTTGCAACGGCTACGAGATCGTGGACCTCGGTGTCATGGTGCCGTGCGACAAGATTCTGCACGCTGCCAGGGAACACGGGGCGCAGGCCATCGGCCTGTCCGGGCTGATCACCCCCTCGCTCGAGGAAATGGCGCATGTCGCTGCCGAGATGCAGCGCCAGGGCTTTGCCGTACCGCTCCTGATCGGTGGCGCGACCACGAGCCGGGCGCATACCGCGATCAAGATTGCCCCCAACTATCAGGCACCGGTCGTTTATGTGCCAGACGCTTCGCGCGCCGTCGGGGTGGTTACCAAACTCCTTTCCGTCGAGCAGTCGGCTTCTTTCGTCGCTGAAATCGCCGCGGATTACGACAACGTGCGCCGCGAGCATGCCGGACGCAAGGGCGCAACCCTTGTCGGGCTGGACGACGCCCGCATCAATGGCCTGCGCACTGACTGGAGCGTCGAGGTGCCTGCCTGCTGCAGCAATTCGCATCTCGCCGGCTATCGGCCGGTCACTCCGGTGGCACCGCAACGTCCGGGATTGCACGCATTCGACCTTGATCTTGCCGATCTCGTGCCATACATTGACTGGTCACCGTTCTTCCAGACCTGGGATCTCGCTGGCCGCTTTCCGGCCATTCTCGACAATCCGACGGTCGGCGAATCGGCGCGCCAGGTCTTTGCCGACGCACAAGCGATGCTCGAACATGTTGTCGCCGAGCGCTGGCTGCGTGCCCGGGCCGTCTTTGCCCTGTGGCCGGCGGCGAGCATCGGCGAGGACATCGTCTTCTATGCTGACGAATCGCGCAGCGCCGAACGTGGGCGCTGGATCGGCCTCCGGCAGCAACATAAGCAGCCGGCCGGTCGACGCAATCTGGCCCTGGCCGATTTTGTTGCCGCGGCGGATAGCGGTGTCAAGGATTGGGCCGGGGCTTTCGCGGTGACTGCCGGGCTGGGTATCGAGACCAAACTTGCCGAATTCGCTGCCACCCACGACGACTACTCATCCATCATGCTCAAGGCGCTTGCCGATCGGCTCGCCGAAGCGGCGGCCGAATGGCTGCACCAGCGAGTGCGGACCGAGTACTGGGGGTATGCGTCCGAGGAGATGCTCGACAACGAGGCGCTGATCGCCGAGAAGTACGTCGGCATCCGCCCGGCGCCGGGTTACCCGGCCTGCCCCGACCATACCGCCAAGCGCGATCTGTTTGCCCTGCTCGATGCGCCGGCCAACGCCGGTATGGGGTTGACCGAAAGCTGTGCGATGACCCCGGCCGCCTCGGTGGCCGGCTTCTACCTCGCGCATCCGGAAGCGGCGTATTTCGCCATCCCGAAAATCGGCCGCGATCAACTCGAGGCCTGGGCCGGGCGCAAGGGCATGGCGGTCGCCGAGGCGGAGCGTTGGCTGGCACCGCTGATTTGAGGCGCTGGATTATTAACCACAACGGATGCAGCGAAGAATGCGATTATTGATGTTCAGTTTCGTAGCGCCCATCGTGTTCGTTGTGGTTAATCCCGATTTTCAGGTCTAATCCCCCTTTGTCTTCCTCCTGCCAGCCGTGAACTTGCCTGCATTCGTCCAGACCGGCATTGACCTGTCGGCGTGTAACACCTTGGCCCTGCCCTGCCGCGCGGCGTATTACGCTCGCATTGAGACACGCGCCCAGCTTGCCGCACTCGCTGGCTTGCCGGCGGGCTGCCGGCGTTTCGTACTCGGGGGTGGCAGCAACCTCGTTGTTCCCTGCGAATTCGATGGCCTCGTCGTGCATATGGCGGTGCCGGGACGCGAACTGGTCGGCGAGGATAGCGATGCGCGCTATCTGCGTTTTGGCGGCGGCGAGTCCTGGCACGCAGCCGTGGCCTGGACTTTGGCGCAGGGCTGGCCGGGGCTGGAAAATCTGGCGCTGATCCCGGGTACGGTCGGGGCGGCGCCGATCCAGAACATCGGCGCCTACGGCCTTGAACTGGCTGATCGTTTCCACGAACTCACCGCCTGCGATCTTGATACCGGCGAGGTGCTGTGCTTTGACCGTTCTGCCTGCCGTTTCGCCTACCGAGACAGCGTGTTCAAGCAGGAAGGCTGGTCACGCAACGGGCGTTATGCCATTGTCGATGTAACCCTGCGGCTGCCCAAGGCCTGGCAGGCCAATACCGGTTACGCCGACCTCGCGGCCTACCTTGAACGGCAAGACGATCCTACTCCACCGAGCGCTCAGCGCATCTTTGAGGCGGTGTGTGCGGTGCGTCTCGGCAAGTTGCCAGATCCGTCGGTGCTACCGAACGCCGGTAGCTTCTTCCAGAATCCGGTGGTCGATTCGGCGCTCGCCGCGCGTCTGCAACGTGCGCATCCGACACTGCCGGTCTATCCACAGCCCGATGGGCGGGTCAAACTGGCTGCCGGCTGGCTGATCGAGCGCGCTGGCTGGAAAGGCCGGGACCTCGGCCCGGTTGGCATGTACAAGAAGCAAGCGCTTGTGCTCGTCAATCGTGGCGGCGCCGTGGCGGACGACGTGCGCCATCTGATGCGCGCTGTGCAGCGTGATGTACATGCCTCGTTCGGGGTCGATTTGACGGTCGAGCCGATCTTCCTGTGATTTGACATGACTGCCTTGGAACCACCTGCGCCCCGGATCTCGCGTGCTTCGGCGTGGGTCGTGGCCGGGGCCTTCGGCGCCTTGTTCCTGGGGGTGCTGATTCCGTTTTTCCTGACAGTGTTGCTGCCTTATTTCAGCACGGGAGTCCCGCCAGCAGATTGGACGCCTTGGCGCATGTGGCTGGCGCTTGGCGGTGCGATCGCGCTGCTCGCCTTTCTTGGTTTCATCCTGTTTCAGCGTTTTACCACCCATTTTTCGGTAGGCGGGATCTCGGTCTGGACACTGCGTGGGCGGTACGAAATTCCCTGGGATGATGTGCAACACGTCGGCGTGCAGGGCAGTGATCTGATCCTGGTGTGCGCGCAGCGCAGGGTGGTCGTTCACGCCGCCTGTTACGAGAATACGCAGGATCTGGTGCGCTACATCAATCTGCGCCTGGCGGCGGTGGTACCGAGTCGCGCAGGACCCAGTTGAGGGCCAGAGGCTAACTTGCTCGACCGGATGCGCTGTAAGCGAGTGTGCGCCTGAGTAAGCCCTATTTTATACAGGGGCTTTGCTGCGCGAGATCAAGGATTTATGGGCAGATCCGGGAGAAACTTGGTTTTTCTTGATCAAGGAGATTTTCATGCACAAGTGCGGAATGCCCACCCCCGAAGCCCTGTATGCCTTTGATGCGAGGGGTATCGCGAAGCGATTCCGGCATGCGGCGATCTTCGGCGCCTTTGACGCGTTGTTGCCCGGCGAAACGATGCGCTTTTGCAACGACCATGATCCGCTGCCCTTGCTGGATCAATTGCGTGCTCGCTACGGGGAGTCGATCACGATGACCTATGTAGACCGAGCCCCTGGTGCCATCGTCATCGATTTTCTGAAAACCGCCTGAGAATACAGGACGAACGTGCCAATTTTCCTGGGTATCTGCGCCGTTGGCGTTTTCGCCGCGGGTTTGTTGGCCGTCCTCGCCGGCTGGACATCGGTTACGGTGGCGGTGCATGCCGCGCTGGGAGTCGGCGCTTTGCCCCTGATCGCGGGGGCGATGCTGCATTTCGTGCCGGTGCTCACGCGCAGCGCGGGTGCGCCTGCAGCGCTGGCCAGGCTACCCTTGGTGCTGCAGGGTGCTGGAGTATTGGCACTGTTGTTTGTCGCAGGGCAGGCAGGGTTTGGTGGATTGCATGCGGCAGCTGCGCTGGCCTGGGGCGGGTGTGCCGTCCTCGCGCTGTGGATCGTTCTGCGGGTCAGGCGCACCTTGGGGGCGCCGCACCCAGGCTGGAGTTGGTATTTCATGGCCGTGCTGTGTCTGCTGGGGGGCTTGGCGGCAATTGTCGCGGCCTACGTCTGGCCGCTCGCATTCACGGGCTTACGCCTGGCACATGTGCGTCTCAATCTGTTCGGGTTCGTCGGGCTGACCGCACTGGGGACGCTGCACGTTTTGCTACCCACCGTGTTCGGTGCGCCCGATCCGAAAACGCCATCCCGTCTGCGCCAGGATCTTCCCTTAGCTTTTGGAGGTGTCCTGGCTGTGGCCTGCGCGGGTTTGCTGCCTGCACCTTTTGACAGCGGAGCCTTGCTGCTCGGTCTGACGCTTTACGGCGTCTGTGTGTTGAAGCTGGCCGGAGCATGGTGGGCTGCCTATGGGGCGAAATTGTGGCGCGATGGTGTGGCAAGCCTGCTGGTTGGGGCGCTGGGCGGTTTGTGTGTTGTCCTGATGGTGCAGGCCGGTGAGGTGTTCTGGGCGTGGGGCTATCCGTGGCTTATTGGGCATGCTGTGCATACGGTGCATGTCCCGTCCGTGTTCGTGCTCGCTTTCCTTCTTCCGCTGGTCAGCGGGGCCTTGAGCCAATTGGTGCCGGTCTGGGCGCATCCCGGGCGGGTGACCCCGGCCCGGCTAGCCTGCCGGGCCTGGCTGGCACGGTATGGTCAGTGTCGGGCGCTGGCCCATGCGGCGGCGGGTGTTTCGCTTGCCGTGGGAGCGACCATTCCGGCGCTCCTTTTCTCGGCAGTGGCCCTGGCCTTGTTCCTCGGCAACGTGGGGCGTGCCTGGCATGCCGGGGTCCTTGGCTGGGCTGCGTGGCGCAACTGAACGCGGTAACCGGCTTGGCGGCGAACTGCCAGCGGTGAAATGCGCAGGTTGGTGTTGCCGGGCTTACTCTGGCGCGGTGTCGATGCGGATCAGACGGATGCGGCCGTAAAGCTGCGGATGGTTGTTGGCAATCCAGTAGGCCGCTTCGCTCTCGGCTCGTTCCCAGGTGGCCGCGCGCAAGGCGATGTTTTGCGGCGCGTTGTCTTCCGGTCGCCATTCAAGCGTGAAGCTGCGGATGCCTCCGCGTTCCTGTAGACGAATCGTTTGGGTTAGCTGGGGTGGCAGACGGCTGAGCAGGGCACTGCCTGGTCCGAGTTCGAGTCGGAACAAAGGGCCGCGCTGTCGGTGCTGGATGACGAAAAAGGACGGATCTCCCTCTTGCTCAGCGATTTCCCAGCCGTTATCGCCTTCGATGATGGCGGCGATAGGCTGGCTCTCGGCATCGCATACGATCTCCGCAGCGACGGCATGCGTACCGGTATTTCCTTCAATCAGGTCGTGCCAGGGGCGGCCATGCCGGGTTGGCGGCGGGAAGGGGAGGGGGCGCTTCCCTTGGCGGATGCGGGCGAAGAGTGAGGATTGGAGTACGTCTTCGAGTTCGACGACTGGGAACGTCGTGCATGGGGCGACCGGGAAGCCGCCGGCTCCCATGTAGCCAACATGCCACAGCGTGCGTAGCCATTCGGCGACGTCCAGCGCGACCTGAGCCAACTCGGTGTCGTCACGACAGGCGGCATTGCCAGCCGGTGAAGCGTCGTTGTCGCCCCCGCTCAGCAGTTCAGCTTCGTGCATGCGCGCACGCAGGCATTCCTGGAAAAGCGTGCCGACCCACTCTGCCGCTTCGGGTGGCAGGGTGTCGATTCGGTCGGCAAAGGCAAGGAGGGTCTCGGCGTCGAGGGGCGAATCACTGTCGCTCATGGTGTGGGTGCTCCAGAGGCGTCCCACACCAGGGTGAACGGGCGGAAGACGCTTTTTCCATCATCGTTGTCGCTGACCAGCGTACCACGAACCCGCGAAGGGGTGCTGGCGTTGATGAGGATGGATTCGGCCTTGGTGGCGAGCGTCTTCGTCGGTGAACGGAGGATGACCGTTTGTGGGCGCAGATCGAGCGGATCCGGCGTGGCCAGCTGCTTGAGAGGCAAGACCCCAAGTGCACTGGCCATGCGCTTGCGCTTTGGCTGTTTGTCATCCCTGGTTTCCACCGTTGCGGTAAACAGCAGGGCATCGGCTTCGGGCCAGTATTCGGCGCCAGAAAAGGCGGACTGAGCACCGTCGATCATGGGCAGGATGACGTTGTGGCGTTCGATCATCGTCAGCGTCTCCCGTTCGCTGCGCAGGTAGGCGAGCAGTTCCGCCAAGCTGACCCGGAAGAACAGGGAGGAGCGAGAGAAGATATACGCTGACTCGCCTGCGACCGCGAGTCCTTCGATATTCAGGCTTTGTCCATCTGCCAGGCCGGCGCTGGCGGCAAGCTGGGTATAAAGCGAGCCGATGTGGCGCTGCCGGTGGCTGGATTCTTGGCCTGGAGCGAGTAGATGCCCACTGTCGCTGATACCTGATCGATGGCCCGAGCCCAGGACGATCAGCCAATCCTGGCCATCGACGGTGGTGCAGGCCATGGATTCGAAATCCGGGTCGACGCGGCGTCCGAACCAGGAGTCGTCTTCGCGTTTAGGGCGCAGGCGCTGGGTCGCTGTGACGCGATATGTCCGGTCGAGGGTGTAGAGCAGCCCGTTCGCGTCACTTACCGCGTAGTATCGTTGCGCGCAGCGGGCCAGACCGGAGCCTGACGGGGGCTCACGGCGAACGGTTGCTTGACCGAGTTCAAGTCTTGGTGGGGCAGCCAGCACCCAACAGGAAGCGATGAGAGTGAACGCTCCGGTGCAAACGCGGGACACAAATCGACGCGGCATGAAATTCTGCAGGGAATTGACGGTCAATCAGTATATCCGGCATGCGGTACTGAAACCCTGATTGGGTGAAAATCCGTTAAAATTCGTGGTGTTGTGTGAAGTCAGGAGGCAGTCTTGATTGGAAAAACGATATTGGTCACAGGGGCAGCCAAGCGCGTTGGCCGTTCGATCGTGCGCGAACTGCATGCCGCGGGAGCCAATGTCGCCATCCATTTTCGCTCTGACCGGGAGGCGGCCCTGGAACTCGTTGCCGAGCTCTCGGAGTTGCGTGCGGATTCTGCTCAGGCCTTTGCTTCCGATCTGGCCGAGGCCAAGGCACCTGCCGCGCTGGTCGATGCGGTGCTGGCCCATTTTGGCCGCTTGGACGGACTGGTTAACAATGCCTCGAGTTTTTTCCCGACGCCGATCGGGACCGTTGATGAGGCTGCCTGGGCCGATCTCATCGGGAGCAACCTCAAGGCCCCGCTGTTCCTGATACAGGCCGCCGCCCCGCACCTGGCTCAACGGCACGGCGCCGTGGTGAATATTACCGACGTGCATGCCGAGCGACCCTTGGCAGGCTACCCTGTGTATTGTGCGGCCAAAGCCGGTTTGCTCGGCCTGACGCGGGCGCTGGCGATCGAGCTGGCGCCAGCGGTACGCGTCAATGCCGTGGCGCCGGGAGCGATTCTCTGGCCGGAGACCGAAAGCAGCGGTTTTGCGGCCGTTGAGCGAGAGCAGATTGTCGCGCATACCCTGCTTAAACGCTGTGGCGCACCACACGACATTGCAAGGGCAGTGCGTTTCCTGCTCGATGAGGCAACCTACGTGACCGGGCAGGTGCTCAACGTCGATGGCGGGCGCACAGCGCATCTTTGAGTTAACGATTGGAGCAGTATGGATTCAGTAGTTGCAGACAGCATTACGGCAGAACCTTCGAAAACGGTTCTGCGCATCAAAAAGGGGTTGGAGCGTCAGGTTGGCAAGGCAATTGCCGATTACAACATGATCGAAGAAGGCGATACCGTCCTCGTCTGCATCTCGGGGGGCAAGGACTCCTACGCCATGCTCTCGATCCTGATGGCCATGCAGCAGAAGGCGCCGGTTTCATTCAAGCTCATCGCGATGAACCTTGACCAGAAGCAACCCGGCTTCCCGGCTGATGTGCTGCCCAAATACCTTGCCAGCCTGGGTGTGGATTTTCGCATCGTCGAGCAGGATACCTATTCCATCGTCAAGGAAAAGATTCCGGAAGGGAAAACTACCTGTTCGCTGTGTTCGCGCCTGCGCCGCGGCATCATCTATCGGACGGCCAAGGAACTCGGAGCCAACAAGATCGCGCTTGGACACCATCGCGACGACATCGTGCATACCCTGTTTCTCAACCTGCTGTTCGGTGGCAAGCTCAAAGCCATGCCCCCCAAATTGCTGACTGACGACGGAGCGCACGTGGTCATTCGCCCCCTCGCTTATTGCAGCGAATCCGAAATCGCAAAATATGCAAGGGGTATGCAATTCCCGATCATTCCGTGTAATCTTTGCGGGTCTCAGGATAATCTCCAGCGCCAGAAGGTGCGCGAGATGATGGCAGAGTGGGATAAGCGCTATCCTGGTCGGACTGAATCCGTTTTTTCGGCGCTGCAGAATATTGTGCCTTCGCATCTGGCCGACAACGCGTTCTTCGATTTCAAAGGATTGCATGTGGGCGATGTCTTGACGCCGGCAATGGATGGTGGCGATACGGTTTTTGACGGGCCGGCCTTTGGCGAGGATTTAAGCCTGGCTCCGGTGGGCAGCATCCCGATTTCTTCGGCCTGAACCGGGCGGACGGTTTTTCGGGCATCAAATTGTTTCTGGTAGCGAGGTCAGCCGATGGATGCACTGGGTATCGAACGCGAAGACGATGCTTTTGGCACGCAAACCCTGGTGAGCGAAGTCCTGCTCGACGACACGGACCTTGGCGAGGAACTGGCGGTGCTTTTTGCCGCAGTCTGCGGTCACGCCAAGTTGGTCGAGAAGCTTGGCGGGGATGAAGCACGCCGCGCGGCTGACCGTTGTTTGAAGCGGATGGAACGGGCCGTGGAGATGTTCGCCGGTCG
>CAZHFS010000085.1:0-10025 GCA_964531885.1 uncultured Propionivibrio sp. | reverse complement strand
TGGTGCCCAGGAGAGGACTCGAACCTCCACAGTGTTGCCACCACCAGGACCTGAACCTGGCGCGTCTACCAATTTCGCCACCTGGGCATCGCTAAGAAGGCAACATTATAAAGGGTAAGAAGAAAATGTCAACGAAAAAAATGTCAAAAACAAGAAAACAAGATCCATATTTCGAACGCGAAGCAGCGCGGTATGCGGTGCCGCTTCCTTCTCGCGAATACATTCTGCAAGTCCTTGAGGATCAAGGGCGTCCTGTGTTCTTCGAACGGCTTTGCGATTTGCTTGATATTCGAAAAAGCGAGCTCGAACTGTTTGAACGCCGTCTGATGGCCATGGAGCGTGAAGCGCAACTCATGCGTAACCGGAAGGGCGCCTTCATCCTGCCGGAACGCGCCAGTCTGATTCCAGGGCGAATTGAGGGACATTCGGACGGTTATGGCTTTCTGTTGCCGGACGATGGGAGTGCAGACATCTTTCTCGATGCCAAGCAAATGAGCAAGGTGCTGCATCGGGACCGTGCTTTGGTCCGCATGATCGGGCTTGACCGTAAAGGCCGACCAGAGGGTGTCATCGTCGAAGTGCTTGAGCGGGCCAATAGCCGGGTCGTTGGGCGCGTACTAATCGAACATGGCATTGTTGTCGTGGTGCCTGAAAACAAGCGGATCAGCCAGGATATTCTGGTTACGCCGGATAAGAAACTCAAGGCCAGGGACGGGCAAGTGGTCGTGGTCGAAATCATCGAGCAACCAAGCCGGCATGCTCAGCCAATCGGACGCATCGTCGAGATACTTGGAAATTATGCCGATCCGGGCATGGAGATCGAGATTGCGTTGCGTAAGCATGATCTACCTTTCGAATTTTCGGCACAGTCACTCAAGGAAACAAAAAATCTCCCCGAAAGGGTCAGGGAAGAAGAATGGGTTGGTCGTCGCGATCTACGCGATCTTCCCTTGGTGACCATTGACGGTGAAACGGCGAAGGATTTCGATGATGCCGTTTTTGCCGAAAAAAAGGGGCGGGGTTGGCGACTGGTCGTGGCGATTGCTGACGTCAGCCATTACGTTTGGCCCGGATCGGCGCTCGATCGAGAGGCCATGGAGCGCGGCAATTCCGTTTACTTTCCCCGGCGGGTCATCCCCATGCTGCCGGAAAAGCTCTCCAATGGGCTGTGCTCGCTCAATCCGGACGTTGATCGCCTAGCGATGGTCTGCGACATGGACATCAACGTGAGTGGTGAAATCAAGGCCTATACCTTCTATCCAGCAGTTTTTAGGTCACAGGCACGGCTGACATATACACAAGTGTGGAATTGGCTTTCTGCCGCGGAACAACCGGATAGCGAACAACACCGCAGTTTACTGCCGCGCCTCGAGGCGCTTTACGCGCTGTTCAAGATTCTGCTCAAGGCACGGCACAAACGCGGTGCGATTGATTTTGAGACGATCGAGACGATGATGCTCTTCAATGAACAAGGCAAAATCGACAATATCGTTCCGGTTGTGCGTAACGATGCCCATCGCTTGATCGAAGAATGCATGCTGGCAGCCAACGTTTGTGCTTCGGCATTCCTGGAAAAGCACGGGCAAGCCTGCCTCTATCGCGTCCATGAGGGGCCGACGCCCGAGAAGCTGGAAGCTTTGCGCAGTTTTCTCAAGGAATTCGGTTTGTCACTCGGTGGCGGCGAAGACCCCAATGCCAAAGATTACGCGGCATTACTTGAGAAGGTAAAACATCGCCCAGATGCGCAACTACTTCAGACGGTGATGCTGCGTTCGTTGCGACAAGCGGTTTATAGCCCCGACAATGTCGGCCACTTCGGCCTTTCTTACGAGCATTACACGCATTTCACGTCGCCGATCCGACGTTATCCTGATCTGCTGGTGCATCGCTCGATCAAGGCTGTTCTCGAGGGTAAGCGCTATACGCCGGGGAACTGGGATGATATCGGCCTACACTGCTCGATGACTGAGCGTCGTGCCGATGAGGCGACGCGGGACGTAAATAACTGGCTTAAGTGTTATTACATGCGCGACCGGATTGGTGAAGAGTTTACCGGCACGATCGCGGCAGTTGTTCCTTTTGGCGTGTTTGTGGCACTCGATTCTGTTTATGTAGAAGGCCTTGTACACGTTTCCGAACTTGGTGAAGACTATTTTCAGTACGACAACATCAAGCATGAAATGCTCGGTGAGCGGACGGGGAAACGCTATCGGCTTGGGGACCGGTTGTTTGTGAGGCTGGTGCGTGCCGATCTGGAAAGTGGTCGGATCGATTTCGTGCTTGCCGACCCCCAGCGTTCATTCAGTACCGGCGGTACGGTTGCCACGGATTCGCCACAAACGAAAAAACGTGGGCGCAAGCAAACGAACTAAACGGGTAACTCAGCTCGCAACTGCAATCCTCAGGTGCTGAGTCGATGATTAAGGACTGCACGCATTGCCCAAAGGGGATGCAATGCGTGCAGAAAGCCCATTCTTAGGGTTGGGCGGTCTGTTCCTGATGACTGCCGGTGTTATCGAGTGAAACGGCTTTGTATTCGTCCTTCCATCCTCCCCCAATTGCCTTGAACAGGTCGACGTTGGCGTTCAGACGGGCCTGTCGCGTGGCGACGAAGGCGAGGAGTGCATCGTTGCTTGTACGTTGGGCATCGAGCACTTCAAGAAAGCCTGAATAGCCAGCTTCGTAGCGGATCTGAGCGATGTCCAGACTGCTCTGCGCGGCCTTCGCGCGGCGTTCTTGCGCCAGATCTGCCTCGGCATATTCGCGCAGGCTGACGAGTGCGTCGTTTACCTCTTTGAAGGCCGTATGAATGGACTTCTGGTAGCTGGCCAATGCCTGTTTCTGACGCGCAGTCGCCTGGTCTACTCGTGCTGTAGTCCGACCCGCATCAAAGAGCGGCATGACTGCGCCCAAGCCAAGTGACCAAGCATTGGCGCCGGATTTAAAGAGATTGGCCAGTTCTGCACTTTCGCCACCATAGATTCCTGTCAGCGTGACCGTTGGAAAGTAGGCCGCCTTGGCTACACCAATGCGGGCATTGGCAGAAATCAAGGCTTCTTCAGCCTGCCGGATGTCCGGTCGGGCTTCAAGAAGCGTCGAAGGTAGGCCTGCTGGCGGCGTTGGCGGGAAAGGCAGATCTCGCAAATCACCCGCAGGGATTTTCAGACCAGGTTGGCCGGTGAGCAGAGCAAGTTGGTTCTCGGCCAGAGCGCGCTGGCGGCGCAGGTCGGATCGCTGGGCTTCGGCTGCGGCGAGGCTGCTTTCGGCCTGATTGATCTCGAGTGGTGAAGCCGAGCCTGCCTCGAAACGACTGCGCACGATGGCTAGCGATTTACGGCGGCTATCAAGGGTGCTATCAGTCAATGCCAAGCTTGCGTCAGCCGAGCGCAGGGCCAGGTAGTTGCCGACCACGATGCCGGTGATCGACAAGGTCAGTGCATCGCGGGCATAACGGGTCGAGAGAAGGTCGGCACGCGCCGATTCGTTTGCTCGACGTAGCTTGCCCCATAAATCGATCTCGAAGGAGGTGCTCAGACTGGCCTTGCGGCTATCCTGAAGGCGTGGCACGTTCGCCGGGGGCGGGTTTGTGTTGAAACCGCTTGGTTGTGTGCGCGTCCCCGATGCTTTGAGGTCGATTTGGGGGTAATAGGTCGCCGATGCTTCGGCAGCCAAACCTTCGGCTTCTTCCACACGCGCTACGGCGGTTCGTAAGTCGAAATTGTTTTTATGGGCACGCTCGACGAGTTCGTCAAGTTGGCTGTCAGCAAATCGGCGCCACCATGCCGCATCGATGAGCGGGGTCGCAGTGGAAATGGTCGAAGTGTGATATTCCTCTGGAAGATCGGCCGTGGGGCGCGAATAATCCGGGCCGACGGCACATCCGGCGAGAATGAGGGTGGAGAGTGCCGCCGCTTGTACGCGGCGAGCAAGCCTGTATTCGATAAATGGGCGTTTCATCACGCTTTCTCCTTCGGGCTGTCAGCTTGATTTGACGGAGGCGGGGTTTCGTCGTGATGTTTTCGCCCCGACAGCCAACTGAAGAACATGGGAATGAAAATGGTTGCGATGAACGTGGCGGCGAGCATGCCGCCAAACACTCCGGTTCCCATCGATTGTCGGGCGGCAGCGCCTGCGCCACTTGCTTTGACCAGGGGAACAACGCCCAGAATGAAGGCCAGCGAGGTCATGACGATCGGTCGGAAGCGTAAGCGCGCGCCTTCCAGTGCGGCATCCCGAACGCGCATCCCTTCGGCACGTTTTTGGGCGGCAAATTCCACGATGAGAATGGCGTTTTTCGCAGCAAGGCCGATCAGTACAACGAGCCCGATCTGGAAATAGATATCGTTGGGCATTCCGCGGATCATCACCGCGGCAAGTGCACCGAACAGCGCAAAAGGCACGGCCATGATGACTGCCAGCGGCAAGGACCAGCGTTCGTACTGCGCGGCCAGGATGAGAAAGACCATCAGGATGCCGAAGCCGAAGGCAATTGCCGAGGTTGCCCCGGCGCGCTTTTCCTGGAAAGCCTGGCCAGTCCACGCCAGTTCGTAGCCCGAGGGGAGAGTCTCGCGAGCTACCTGTTCGACGATTTTGATTGCGTCGCCGGTACTGACCTTGCCTGCCGCGCTGCCCATTACTTTGGCAGAAATGAAACCATTGAAGCGTTCGAGCATTTCTGCGCCGAATACGGTTTTTACCGTGATCAAAGCCGATGCAGGGACCATCGCACCACTTGCCGTGCGCACGTAGAGTCGCCCCAGATCCTCAGGGGTGGCGCGATGCGCGGCCTCCGCCTGGAGTTGCACGCGATAGGTCCGACCACCACGGTTGAAGTCATTGACGTACAACGAGCCCATCGACGCTTGCAAGGTCTGATAAACATCACTGACCGATACACCCATGGAGATTGCTTTCGCTTCATCGACTTCAACCATCAGCTGCGGGCTCGATGGACGGAAGAAGGTATTGATTCCCTGGAGCTCCGGACGCTTTTTGAGGGCTTCGATGAATTGCTGAAGAACCGATGCCAGTTTTTTCGGGTCGCTGTCGCTACGGGCCTGGATGTAAGCTTCAAAACCTCCCGCACGTCCCAGCCCACTGATGGCCGGCGGGTTAAACACCAGGGCCATGCCATCGGGCATGCCCATCCCGATGCCGCTGAAGGTTTTTGCCAGAACTTCGGCGCTGCTTGCTCGATCCTTGCGTTCGCTCCAGTCTTTCAGTGGAATGAACACGGTTCCGGCGTTTGGCTTGATGCCGCCGCCGATGATGTCGTTCCCTGCAATGACGAAAACTTTGTCAACGGCTTCGTTTTCCTTCAGCTGCCGTTGAAACTGATCACCCGTGACGCGAGTGCGCTGCAGGCTCGCCCCATCAGGCAGCATCAGTGCGCTGATCAGGTTCCCCTGGTCCTCTGATGGAACAAAGCTGCCGGGCACCGCGCGGAACATGGCGATGCTGCCGCCAAGGATCACTAGGCAGGCAACCGTTCCGATAATGCGATGGTGCAGCGTTTTGTTGACTGTCCAGGTGTAGCGCTTGGTCAGTGTTTCAAAGGCACGGTTGAAGGGGCGGAAGAAGGCTGACTCTTCGTGTTTGCTTTGCAACAGCAATGCACAGAGGGCTGGCGTCAGAGTCAGTGCGACAATTCCGGAAATGGTGACCGAAATGGCCACGGTAACGGCAAATTGTTGATACAGCTTGCCTGCGATACCGCCCAGGAAGGCGACCGGAATGAACACGGCGCACAAGACCAGAACGATGGCCACAACGGCCCCGGAGACCTCGCGCATGGCTTTGATGGCCGCTTCCTTGGGCGGGAGTTTTTCCTCCCAAATCAGGCGTTCGACGTTTTCAAGAACAACAATGGCGTCATCCACCACGATGCCGATGGCAAGGACCATGGCGAAAAGGGTCAAGGTGTTGATCGAGAATCCGAATAACCACAGACCGGCGAATGTGCCGATCAGGGAAACGGGAACGGCGACCATCGGAATGAGCGTTGCGCGCCAGTTTTGCAGGAAGACGAAGACAACCAGCGCAACCATGACCAGGGCCTCAATCAGCGTGTAGACGACCTCAGTGATCGATGCCTGTACGAATTTTGTGGTGTCGTAAGGGGTGACATAGTCCATGCCGGCAGGGAAGCTCTGCTTGAGTTCCTGCATGCGCTTCTTGACCTTCCCCGCGACATCAAGGGCATTAGCGCCAGACTGCAGGAAGATACCAATACCGACGACGGGTTTGCCGAGCAGTGCTGTACTCGAATCGTAGTTTTGTGCTCCCAGTTCGATTCTGGCGACGTCTTTGAGGCGCAGCGTGCCTTTGGCGCCTCCCGCGCGAATAACGATGTTGCCGAATTCTTCCGGTGTCGAGAGGCGGCCTTTGGCAGTCACGGTGTACACCAGTTGCTGGCCCATGGGGGCTGGTTCCTGACCGATTTTCCCTGCCGCATTCTGCTTGTTTTGAGCGGAGATAGCGCTTGCGATCTCAGTGGTGGTAACGCCCAGTTGAGCCATCCGATCCGGCTTGAGCCAGATGCGCATCGAGTAATCAAGGGCGCCGAAAATCTGAGCGTCGCCGACACCCGGGATACGTTTCAGGTCATCAAGAATGTTGACGAGGGCATAATTTGATAGGTAGAGCGGGGTGAGACTGTTGTCGGGTGAGGTGAGCGTGGTGACGAGCAGGATTTCGCTCGATCGCTTGGCAACCGAAACGCCATATTGCCGTACGACATCCGGCAGGCGTGGCTCGGCAATTTTGACGCGGTTATTGACGTTGACCGTCGCCATGTCGATGTTGGTTCCTACCTCGAAAAAGGCGGAAACGGTCAATGTGCCATTAGAGTCCGAAGAAGAGCTGAAATACAGTAAGTTTTCGACGCCTGAGAGTTGCTCTTCAATCGGTGCGGCTACAGTTTTCGCGACCGTTTCGGCCGAGGCACCGGGATAGCTTGCCGAAATGACGACGGACGGCGGGGTGATGTTGGGGTATTGGGCGACCGGTAATCCGAGCGCAGCAACCAAGCCGGCAATGACGATGACGATCGAAATTACCGACGAGAAGATCGGTCGCGTAATGAAAAAGCGAGACATAATTGTGTTTCCCTTTCTGCGCGTCTTGGCCGATTAAGGCTTGTTTTGCGCAGCCGGGGCGGTTGGCTCGCTGGGTGGCGTTGGGGTTTTCGGGGCAACAAGGGTGCCGGGTCTGAGCTTGATCAGATTGTCGATGATGACCTTGTCGCCAGCTTGCAATCCTTTCGTGATTACCCAGTCCTTGCCTCGCCACTCGGCGGTTTGTACGGGGCGTGGCGCAACCTTGTTTTCTGCGTCGACAGTCATGACTAGGCGGGCTTGTTCGGTTTGAACCACTGCGGCTTGTGGAACAAGGAAGATGCCGTGACGTTCCCCGACCTGTAGCCGGATACGTACAAACTGACCGGGTAAAAGACGGCCATCCTTGTTATCAAATTCGGCGCGCAATTGTTGCGTACCGAGGGTCGGATCAATTGTTGATGCCAAGAAATTGATTTTGCCGGGTTTGTCGTACACGGTGCCATCTGCCATCGTCAGGTCAACTCGTTTGACTTGATCTGACTTGAGCTGCCCGCCCGGCAAGGCTGCGACATCGGAATCACTCATGCCAAAACGCACCCACATTGGGTTGCTCTGGTAAACCGAGGTGAGGGCGCTAGGGTCGTTAACCGCGATCAGGCTTCCTTCCGATTTGTTGGCGCGACCTGTTACACCGGACACCGGTGCGGTTACGGTTGTCCACGACAGGTTGAGCTGCGCTTGGCGAAGCGTTGCCTGGGCCATGGCATTTACCGAGGCCATGTCGTCGTACTCCTTCTGGCTGACAGCCTGCTTGGCAAGCAACGATTTCAATCGTGCTTCTTCCCGGGATGTCTGTTCGGCTTTAGCCGCGGCCTCGGCCAGTGCGTTCTCATACGGAGCGCGGTCGATTTGAAACAAGGGTTGTCCTGCCTTGACCATCGAACCTTCCTCATACAGGCGCTTGACTAAAATGCCGCCTACGCGTGCCCTAACTTCCGTTTCCTTGGCACCCTCGGTCTGTGCGGTCAGCTCTAAAAGTGCAGGAAGGCTGGTCGGTTGAACTTCAATGACGGTCACTGGCATGGGGCCGGGTTTTGCATTTGCCGTCGTATCGTTCTTTCCGGTGCAACCGCCAAGGGTAAGTAATGAAGGGAGCAGAAGGGTGGCCACGATACCTCGGAGACCCGACGTACGCAGCAGTCGATCACAATGCATGGAAACGTTCCTGACTAATCAAGAGAATTAATATACAAACATGTATGTATGTTACCATGTTTGTTGCTGTTTGTTATTGGTTGATAGAGACTAACAGCGAGACTCTGAACAGTGAATGAACGTTGTTGAGGTAACCGATGCCGAGAAAGACCAAGGCGGATGCAGAGCAAACCCGGATGCAAATCATCGCCGCGGCCAGAGATGTCTTCCACCAGTGTGGAGTGAGTCGAAGTTCGCTTGAAAAAATTGCGGAACAGGCCGGCGTGACGCGGGGGGCGGTGTATTGGCATTTTGCCAACAAGGCGGAGTTATTCTTTGCGGTGCGTGAGGAAAACCAGCGGATGCTGGAGAAGGCTGTCGCTTACCTGACCGATCCGGCAATCGAGGACCCGTTGGAAGCGATCGAAAAATCATTGACGGAGTTCTTTCTGTTGCTCGAGACCAACGTGCTGGTCCAGCAAACTTTCGAAATCATGTCTTTGCGCTGCGAATATGTTGATGAATTTGCAAGCGTACTCACCGAGGTCAACAAGCCGTGCTTTGATCTGCTGGCCAAACTGGAAATTCTTTATAGCAAGGCAGCCAACAAGGGCTTGCTTCGCCCCGGCTTATCGCCCCAAAGCCTTGCTTACGATACCCTCTCCTTTGTGAGCGGCGCTTTCCACAATTGGCTTTCAGCGCAGGCAGGGGATGACCTTCGGCAGCGAGTGCCGGAGATGATTCGCAATCATGTGAGTTTGCGACGCGCTTGAGAAATGACCGTTTGTTGCGCGACGTAGACCGATGTTTTGCTGACAGAGGTAATTTACCTCACGTTATTTTCAACATCGCCTGATTTGCATGCAGTCACGCCGTCGGAGCGAATACACGAGCCGATGCGCGGTAAAATGTATTTTTAATGAATGCTCGATAAAGAGAACAAATGAGCCAGACAAGTTTCATCTACGGTTTTCACGCCGTTATCGCCAAGCTCCGGCATCAGCCAGAGGCAATCATCGAGATTTTCATCGACTCTGGCAGGCAGGATGCCCGTGCGCGTGACCTTTTGCGTCATGCCGAGGTTCAGGATGTTCGGGTGATGCAGGTCGATGGCAAGCGTTTGGAGGGGATGGCAGGCGGTGGTCGCCGTCATCAAGGCGTTGTGGCCAGAGTTAAATCAGACATTCGTCAGGTTACCCTCGACGATGTGCTAGATACGCTGGAAGAGCCGGCTTTCCTGCTGGTCTTGGATGGCGTTCAGGATCCGCACAATCTAGGAGCCTGTCTGCGAGTTGCTGATGCGGTTGGGGTGCATGCCGTGATTGCTCCAAAGGATAGAGCGGTTGGTTTGACACAAACGGTGGCAAAGGTTGCCAGCGGAGCGGCCGAAAGCGTTCCCTACATTACGGTGACCAATCTGGCACGTACCCTGCGCGAATTGAAAGAACGTGGCATCTGGGTGATCGGAACGGATGCCGAGGCCAGCGAGGATCTATATTCTGCCACCTGGCCCGAGTCGGTCGCCTGGGTGCTTGGCGCCGAGGGAGATGGGATGCGGCGCCTGACTCGCGAGAATTGTGACCAGCTCGTAACCATTCCGATGCTCGGATCGGTACAGAGTTTGAACGTCTCAGTCGCGGCGGGTGTTTGCCTTTATGAGGGGCGACGCCGCAGAGGCTAGTTGGCTCAAGGCTGCGCTGGGCAGTAGCTGCAGGCGAGGGGGCGAAGCGATCACCCTGCCGCCCACCAGCCCTTTTTGAAACCTGGAAAGTC
>CAZHFS010000084.1:0-10031 GCA_964531885.1 uncultured Propionivibrio sp. | reverse complement strand
TGCATCGCTCCGGGCAGGCTGGGCGAGAGCAGACAGTCGCCATCGCCGCGTACCGCCTGGATGTGCTGCTGAAAGAAGCTCTCGCCGTTTGCCAGCCGACGCATCATGGCCTGCAGAAAGCCGCCCTGCATGCGCCCGGTGAGGTCCAGCGTAGCCTCCATCATGACCATGGCGTCGCTCTCGCAGGAGATGGATTCACCCCGGCGCAGGGAAACGTGGAGGAAGGGATCAACGTCTCCGGTAATGGTAAATTCTGGCATCTATAGATCCATGGCTGATCAGGAAAACATGCCTTTGGCCTTGGCCCCCTTGACCCATTCCGGGTACTCCTCCATCAGAAGGTCGTAGAGGGCATCGTCCGTGTGCTCATCCGGCCTTTCCACAGAGAAGAAAGCGGCATTGTCCAGAAGCCGGCCGGGGAGTTCATCGAGTTTTTCAAGGAACGGGAAGCTGGAGTCGGTAAAGGCCATGAGGAGCTTGCTCCTGGACTTGCGGCCTTTGCCGATCCCCATGAACTGCCAGAAGATGGGCTGGAAACTCGACTCCCGCAGCTGGCGTTCGGTCACGGTCTTGTCGCTGGTGCTACCGTCAGTCACAAACATTACGTACACCGGGGTCTCGGCGTGCTGGATGGTCCCGGGCGCCGCACTCGGATCGAAATAAAAGTCGCGAATGGCGCCCATGGCCTTTCCGTAGCGTGTGTCGCCCTCAAGCCCATGGCGCCGGTTGATGCCGGTGATGTAGTCCCGGCAATTGCCGAGATTCAGTGGCTCGGGATGATGCACATCAGCCCCGAAGAGGAAGACGTCAATCTCGCCATCGTCATCGAAGTGGCAGGCCAGGGCGAGGACACGCTCGGCGAAACGCTGCACGGCTCCCTGCTTGTAGAGCGTGTGCATGGAGCCGGAAATGTCGAGGCATAGGCAGACCCGGGCACGATGCCGCCCGAGGCCGGTCTTCTCCAGGCTTACCTTGGCCTGCTTGACGAGGGACACCAACTGCGGCGCCTCTTTCTCGATCCGTTTTTCCAGGGAAACCTTCGCTGGCGACGGCGCGGAGATCGGTTTTGGCGATGGAACCGCGACTTCGCCGCCGAAATGCGTGACAAGCGCATCGAGACCGCCATCGAACCCCTGCCCGACCGGACAGAGGCGCCAGGCGCCGTCCTTGCGGTAGAACTCGAAAAGCATCACGGCACGCTCGCCAGCGAACAGGGCACCGGAGAAGTCAAAGCGGGCCATGGCCTGGTCGTTTGCCAGAATGTCGAGGTGGCTAGGCGGCAACTGGGTCACCTGCCCCTGGCCATCGATTGCCAGGGTGATGGTCAGCACCTCGATGGATGCAGGCAAGGCCGCCAGGTTAAACGTAAAGCGCCCCGGCGCGCTGAAGGCGACGCCGCCGCAGGGGGTCTGTGGTTGATTGAAGAACGTCATGTAACGTTCATCGGAAAGCTTTCGCTGTCCATCCAGCCCGAAGCAGGCGCAGTCCACCAGGGGGCCGCCAGCACCGAGGGAGAGTTCGACGATGAAATCGCTCCCAGCACCGATGGCATCGAGTCGGGCGCGTTGGCCGCGCTGCAGGTATTGCGTCATGGGCATCTAGATAGGAGCTGACAGGAGATGCGGCCGAAAGGCCCCATCCCCATGGGTCGTCAGACGCTGACGCCAAAATTCTTGGCAAGGGGGCCGAGACCACCCTGGAAGCCCTGACCGATGGCCTTGAACTTCCAGTCGCCATTGTTGCGATAGATCTCACCGAAAATCATGGCCGTTTCGACCGAAGCATCTTCCGACAGGTCGTACTTGGCGACTTCCGCGTTGCTCCCGGCATCGATGCAGCGAATATAGGCGGAGGACACCATGCCAAAATTCTGACGACGCTCTTCGGCGGCGTGAATGGTGACGCAGACGGCAATCTTCTCGACATCGGCAGGGACTAGGGAAAGGTCAACGATGATTGATTCATCGTCGCCGTCGCCAGCACCGGTACGGTTGTCGCCGGAGTGCTGGACCGCGCCTTCCACGGACTTTGGCTGGTTGTAGAAGATGAAGTCCGCATCGCTGCGAACCTTGCCGGCAGCGTTAAGCATGAAGGCGCTGGCATCGAGGTCGAATTCGGCGCCATCCGTGGCACGGGTATCCCAACCCAGGCCCAGGGTCATCTTCTTCATGCCCGGGGCTTCCTTGCTCAGATTGACGTTACCGCCTTTTTGCAGACTGATAGCCATATGTTGCTCCTTTTCGGTGGGTTAAACGAGGGTGGATTGGAGGTGACTCAGGCGACATTCACCCCGTGCTGCATGCACAGGGAGTAGAGGCCGCCGGCATAGCCCTGTCCGACTGCACGGAATTTCCATTCACCGCCGCGTCGGTAGATTTCCCCAAAGACCATAGCGGTTTCTGTCGAATAGTCTTCAGAGAGGTCGAAGCGCAGGACCTCCTGGTCGGAATCGGCATTGACGAGGCGCACGAAGGCATCGCGAACCATGCCGAAATTCTGACGCCGAGCCTCGGCGTCATGGATGGTGACGGCGATAACGAGGGAGTAGATGTTCGCCGGCACTTTTTCCAAGGCAACCTTGATTGCCTCGTCATCCCCATCGCCCGCACCAGTGCGGTTGTCGCCCGTGTGTTCAACGGAACCGCAGGGGGAACGCAACTGGTTGTAGAAGATGAACCAATCGTCCCCGGCAACCTTGCCGTTCTCGCCAACCATGAAGAGGCTTGCGTCCAGGTCGAAGTCCGCGCCATCACTGGCACGGGCATCCCAGCCGAGGCCAATGAGAACGTTCTTTAGAGTGGGATCGGTTTTGGAAAGCGAGACGTTCTCGCCCTTCTTAAGCGATACAGCCATGAATGATCTCCTTCGTGTTTAAGCGTTGTCCTTTTTCGCGACCACTTCCGCTTCCTCTTCCTTGCCAGGAAAAATGAAAGAGGCCACGACGCCAAATGCCAGGGTACCCAGGACAATGGCGAGGCTGCTGCTGGGAGAGATGTGGACGCCGGTGTCAAAGATGGCGTGATTCCAAGACTGGAAGGCCATCTTGATGCCAATGAAGAACAGCAAAGCAATAACTGCCTTCTCGAGGTGCACCAGATACTTGGTTAGGGCAGCCAGGACGAAATACAGGCTGCGCAAGCCCAGGATGGCAAAAATCATGGCCGCATACACCAACAGGGGCTCCTGAGTCATGGCAATGACAGCCGGCACCGAATCGAAGGCGAAGGCGATGTCGGACGTCTCGATGGCCATCAGGCAGAGAAAAGCAGGTGTTGCGTAGAGGAGGCCCGACCGCGTGGTGGCTGACTCCATGCCATGAGCAATCACCTCATCGTGCTTAACGAAGAAACGGTCCACATGGAGGCGGGTATAGATGGGCATCAGTTTGCCCGTCAGACGCACACTCCAGTGGTTGGAGTAATCTTCGATCTCCTCGTCGTCATCGCCACCGGACTGCAGCATCTTGACGGCGCTCCAAATGACGAAGGCGGCAAAGAGAAAGCCGACATAGGGGCTGGCGAGGAATAGCCCGGTACCGGCGGCAACAAACACCGCACGTAGTACAAGGGCACCAATGATGCCCCAGTAGAGTATTCGGTGTTGCAACACTCCCTTGATGCCGAAGGAAGCGAAGATCGCCATGAAGACCATCAGGTTGTCCACCGACAGGCTCTTCTCGAGCACATAACCTGCGAGGTAGAGATCCGCCCAGTCCTTACTGAACCGCACAGCCAGGTAGCCGTAGAACAACAGGGCGAGAGCGATCCAGAAGACGGACCAGCGTGCAGCGTCACCAACGGAGATCTCTGTCGCTTTGCGGTGGGCGAACAGGTCTAGGTACACCGACAAGCCGATGACCGCAAAAAAGATCGCGATCGCCTCAATGGGAAAGCCGAAATGCTGCATAGAGGTCTCCAAAACATGCAATATTGCACCGCGCCGTCATACTACACGGGCATTCTGCTAACGTAAACCCACTAGCATGTAAATTACTTGGATTGCTGATCAATATCAAAACAAGTTAATTAGACGGATTGAAAAATTACCATGTTTGGTACATTATTGCACAGCAAGACGAACGGCACAACGCGTCAGACCGTTGTTCTTTTTGTCACACCATCGTGCCCGCTCAAGGACCCGGCTATGACCCCGACTTTGTCTTTCTTGCTTTCCCGCCCTAGCCACTTTTTTGCCCTCGGCTTTGGGCTGGGTCTTGTTCCCCGGGCTCCTGGAACTTTCGGTACGCTCGGCGGCTTCCCGGTCGCTTGGGCTCTGTTGCATGTCCCCTTGTGGGCGGCACTACTGACTCTCGCGGTGTTCGTCTATGTGGGGTGTAACGTGTGCCAGCAAGCTGGCGATGCGCTCGGTATTCCGGATCACGGAAGCATTGTCTGGGACGAGATCGTCGCATTCGCTCTGATTCTTCTCTTCGTCCCTATTACGACAGAAGCATGGATTGCTTCTTTCCTGCTCTTCCGTTTTTTTGACATCGTCAAACCATGGCCGATTCGGATCGCTGATGCCCGATTCAAGAATGGCTTTGGCGTCATGCTCGATGATTTGCTCGCCGTACCTTACGTTCTCGCCGTCTACCACGGGACTCATGCACTCAAGGTCGCTAGCGGCTTCTAACTTTCGCGAAAGGAAACATCATGAGACGACTTCCGGTATACCTGCTGCTCGACACCTCGGGCTCTATGACCGGCGATCCTATTGAGGCCGTCAAGTCCGGTCTGCAAATGCTGATTGCCAGCCTCCGCCAGGACCCTTACGCGCTGGAAACGGCATACATTTCGGTGATCACCTTCTCCAGCGATGCCAAGCAGATTGTTCCGCTGACCGAACTGTCCCAGTTTCAGGCTCCCAACATCGAAGCCGCGGGCACCACTGCCATGGGCGAATCCCTGGCCCTTCTTGCAGACTGCGTGCAGCGTGAAGTGAAAAAAGGCACTGCCGACCAGAAGGGTGACTGGAAGCCGGTGGTCTTCATGTTGAGCGACGGCTCGCCGACCGACGATCTGGAAAAAGGCATCGTCGCCCTGCGCACCATCAGGACGGGAGCCTTCGTCTGTTGCGCCGCAGGTCAGTCCGCCGACACGACAGCCCTGAAAAAGATCTCCGAAATCGTGGTCAACCTTGACACCGCCGACAGCACCTCCATCAAGAGCTTCTTCAAGTGGGTGTCATCGTCCATTTCGGTGTCCAGCCAGAAGGTTGAACAGGGCAAGAAGGAGGTCGCCGGTCTGGAAGATTTGCCGCCGCCCCCGCCGGAAGTCAATGTCGTCATGTAAGGAAGGAGAGCGTAAATGGCTGTTTCGTTGAAAAAAGGGGAAGGCATTAGCCTCAAGAAGGATGGGGAATTTGACCTGTCCATGGTGACCATCGGTTTGGGCTGGGATGTAGCCGAAACCAAGTCTGGCCTGCTGGGCTCACTTTTCGGGAAGAAAGAAGAAGACTACGACCTGGACGCAATTGCTTTCCTGCTGGGCAAGGACGGCAAGGTTCGCAGCCTGGGCAAGGCCGGTCCCAATGGACAGGCGACCCTAGTTGATGGCGATGTGGTGTTCTTCAATTCCATGCGCCATCCTTCCGGGGCCATCTGGCTGACAGGAGACAACCGAACCGGCGCCGGCGACGGGGATGACGAGCAAATCATTGTCAAGCTCAACGACCTGCCTCAGGAGTACGAGACGATCATCTTCGTAGTTGCCATCTATGGGGGAAAGGAAAAGAAGCAGTCCTTCGGGAAAGTACAAAACGCCTTTATCCGCGCTGTTGACGCCCGCGGACGGGAGATGTGCCGTTTCAATGTCAGCGGAAACTCGAGCTTCGATCGCTTCTGCTCAATGACCTTCGCTGAAGTGACACGCCAGGGCTCGGGGTGGACATTCCGAGCCATTGGCGTTCCGCACGAAACCGACCGCTTTGTTGACATCTTGCGCAACTACATAAGTTGAGGTGTCCATGAGCCGACGATTGCTGACGTATCTATGCATCGACACTTCAGGGTCGATGAATGGCGAACCGATTGTCGCCGTTAATGCTGGATTACAGGCCTTGCTGACATCCCTGCGCAGCAACCCCTATGCCTTAGAGAGCGTTCACCTGTCCATCACCACCTTTGATTCCGAAATCAAGGAGGTGCTGCCAATGACTCCTGTCGCGGACATCATGCTCCCGGAGATCACCTGTCCAAAGTCGGGCGCGACATTGCTAGGGGCGGCTCTTGAGGACATCTGCGCCCAAGTACAGCGCGACGTGCGCAAGTCCTCCGCTACGGAAAAAGGCGACTGGAAGCCGATGCTGGTCATTTTGACGGATGGCAAGCCGACGGACACCATGGCCTACAGCGAGGTAATCCCCCGCCTTCAGGCCGCCGGGTTTGCCAAGATCCTTGCCTGCGCTGCCGGCCCCAAGTCCGATGCTGCCCAGCTCAAGCGCCTGACGGATTTCGTGGTCAGCCTCGACACCATGGATGCAACCAGCTTCGCCAAGTTCTTTGAATGGGTCTCCGCCACCTTCTCCAAAGACAGCCAAAGTCGTGGCGCGACGGACTCCGTTGAACTGCCCCCGCCGCCCCCAGAACTCAATGTCGTTCTTTGATCGGAGTAATAGATGCGCCGACTGCCCGTATTTCTTGTAATCGACGTCTCGGAGAGCATGGCTGGTGACAACCTGCGTAGCCTTCAGGAAGGTATGGATCGCCTCGTCAAGACGCTGCGTACCGACCCCTATGCCCTGGAAACCACCTATCTCTCCGTCATCGCGTTTGCCGGCCGCGCCAAGACTCTGTCTCCCTTGGTGGAACTATATGCCTTCTATCCGCCGCGGCTGCCCCTAGGTTCCGGGACCTCCATTGGAGCCGCCCTGGAACACCTAATGCGGGAGATTGACGTTAACGTGAAGCGCACTACGGCCGAGCAAAAAGGGGATTTCAAACCCCTGGTGTTTCTCATGACCGACGGCAAGAGTACCGACGATTTGAGTGCCGCCGCGGCTCGTTGGAAGAAGGACTATGCCAGCAAGGCGAATCTCGTTGCTATCGGCATCGGCCCATATGCCGCCCTTGAGGGGCTGTCCAGCATTACCCAAAACGTGCTGCGCATTGAGACCGCGACCGAGCAGGACTTCAAGAAGTTCATCGACTGGATCAGCGCCAGTGTCAGTTCCCAGAGCCGCAGTATCGGCGCCGGCGAACCGGCGAAGGTCAACCTCGCCAAGATCGATGATTCAGTACTGAAAAAAATCGAATCCATGGCACAAGCGACGGCGGTAGACGAAGACTTCGTCATCATTACAGGGAAGTGTCAGACGACCAAGCTCCCTTACCTGATGAAATTCGAACGGGCCCGTCAGGCCATCGAAACCAGCGATTTCAAGGTGTCCGCCGACGTCTACAACCTAGTGGGCATCTACCCGGCAGAGCGAGACTTCGAGGAGATGTCCGATCCCCGCGCAACAGCTCGGACCATCAATACCGAAGCCCTGATCGGCAACCCGGGCTGTCCTCACTGCGGCAATCCCTACGCCTTCGCCGGTTGTGGTTGCGGCCAGGTCTTCTGCGTCAAAGGTGGAGGCAAGGCCGTGTGTCCCGGGTGCAACAGGGAATTGAACATGGGCGTATCGGATGGTGGGTTCGATGTCACCCGAGCGCGGGGCTAGTCCATGTCTGAACACTGGAAGTTTTTTATCCGCTCCGTGGTGTCCTGTCATCAGGACGACGTACTCGAACGCTTCATCGCCGATCACACGGTTCACGAAGAGATCAAGAAATTCGAAGCCACGGTTCGCGACCACTGGAAGCGGGTAATGGGCCCCGTGCCAAAGGCCTATGTGATGCCCGAACTCAAGCCATCTAACCCTCCCAGCGTCAATGCCGCAAGGCAAGCAAACCTACCCGTAGCGCAGCGCACATCCTCTGCTCCGCACCCGGCCAACCCCACGGTGGCTTGCTCAGACACTCGTGGCGCATCCCAGGGCGACCCCGCTGCAGCCTCCGCCAGCTCAACTAGTCAGCCGGCCCCGGCCATCGCCGCGGCTACAGTCTCCAATATGGCATCCGCCGGCACGTCAGCATCGACTAAGGCACCACCGGCCGTTACTGCGACAGCAACTTCTCCCATCATCCCGTCTGATGCTGGCGCGCCGGGTACCCGGCTACCGCCTCCGGCCCTAAAGGTGCGGCCAGTGCTCAAGTTCAAGCTAATCAATGGCCGCCAGTCGGAAGACTTCGCTGAAACGCTGGAATGCACTTCCCCGGAATCTGAATATCGCCTGATCGAAGTCGAGATTCCGCCGGAACTCGGATTGCGCTTTGATCAGAAGACGAGTTCCATTCAAGGGAAGCCTGCGGCCAGTGGGGACTTCACTCTGGTCGTCCGCTATCGCCATCAGGACGACCCACCAGAGGCTGTACGCGAATCGCCGATCAATTTCTATGTCAATCCCAACCCGAAGCTGCTCTGGCAAGACATTCCCTCTAACCGACAGGATCCCCTGTGGAAGGATGATGAGGCAGCTCAGATGCTCGCCGGACCCCTGCGCCGCATCGTGGCTGCCCGCAAGCGTGGTCGATCCCACGCCCACGTCGGTAGTTGCTGCGACGACGACTTCGTCATTCACCACGACACCGCCAATGATTGGTATGTCGCCATCGTTGCGGACGGTGCCGGTAGCGCTAAGGCATCGCGTCATGGTTCGCGCCTAGCGGTGCGTGCTGCCGGGAACCACATCAAGAATGCACTCGCAGGTGATGACGATGAAAAGATTGCCGCTGCTGTGGCGGGATACTTGGCCGCACCCTCGGAGGGGCGCGATCATGCTAAGAGATTCCTGCACAACGCCTTGTATGTCGTTGTCGGTCATGCTGCCCATAAGGCCATGAAGGCCCTAGTGGACGAGGCCCAGGTTCGCACCGATCTGATCAGTTCGGTCAAGGATCTTTCGACCACCCTTCTCATCGGCATCGCCAAGAAATTTGGTGACCAATGGCTATGCGCCACCTATTGGGTGGGCGATGGCGCCATAGGGGTCTATCACAAGGGGAGCAGCATCGAGTTGCTCGGGGAGGTGGACAGCGGCGAATACTCCGGGCAAACGCGCTTCCTCGATAGCAACGAAGTGACCCAGGAGGCGCTTTTCAAACGCACCCGCTTCACCCTGTGCCCGGACTTCACCGGGTTCCTGTTGATGACGGACGGGGTATCGGATCCCAAGTTTGAAACCGAGGCGCGGCTAGTGGAGCTCAAGGCCTGGGACGACCTGTGGACGGATCTCCAGAGCAGTGCTGTTCTCGGTGGGTCAAATCCGGATATCAAGCTGCTGGAATGGCTGGACTTCTGGTCACAGGGAAACCATGACGATCGTACCATCGCAATCATTTACTGAGGTAGAGGCATGGCCGGAGAAATCGTGACGCTAACTGCCAGTGATGGCTCGACGGTTCGCTTCATCAACGAAGTCAAGGCGCAGGGTGGCGTCAAGGATGTCATGTTTTCGCCTGATGGCGGCTACGTGGTGGCCTTCTTCCGCGAAAAGGCCGACCCGGTATCCCGTGATCGACTCCTGGAAATTACTGGTCGCTATCGCGAGAAAATCTTCAACCAGGAAGGCGGCGATTACCTACGCAACCTCTATTGCTGGCCCACATCTGTGGTCGAGCACCAGGGGCGATTGGGAGTGGTGGTGCCGTTCTATCGTGATTGTTTCTTCTTCGAGCATGGATCACGCAACAACGACATGCTGCAGATCCGCAAGAAGGAGAAGGTCGGCAAGTGGTTCGCCACTCCTGGTCATAGGTCGAAATTCCTTGACCCGCGCGAGTTGGGCGACTGGATGCGCCACCTGAAGGTGTGCCTGATGCTGGCTCGCGCCGTTCGACGCATGCACATGGCTGGTCTTAGCCATTCGGACCTTGGCTATAACAACTGCCTCATCGATCCGACCACGGGGCAGGCCTGCTTAATTGATATCGATGGCCTGGTAGTTCCGGGGCGCCATCCTCCCGCGGTGATCGGCACCCCCGATTTCAT
>CAZHFS010000083.1:0-10053 GCA_964531885.1 uncultured Propionivibrio sp. | reverse complement strand
GCCACGCGCTTCAGACGACAGATGGCGACCGGCTCCTTGTCAATCCGTCCGCGCCGGCACGCCGGCTCGCACGGGCGATCGCAAACGCGCCCGAGAATGCCGGGAAACACGTTTGACCGCCAGTTGACCATATAGGCATCCGAATAACGGCCTGAGGCAATCAGGCGAATATATTCGGGAACGGGCGTATGAGCAGGACATGCCCACTGACAATCCACTACTTTGTGAAAGTAATCCGGATTGCCGATATTTGTCGGCTTCACGTAAGTCTGACCTCCAGTTGATGACGCCATGCAGATTAGCCAGCTGTCGAGACAAGCCGGCCCTGAGACCAATCTGTTTAAGCAAATACTAACGGATTTTCAATCGCTTGCACCATACCAATACGTAATGGTTGTGCACATGGTAATTCGCAAAAGGAACAAACTATGAAATTCGACACCACAATGTGAAAAACAAACCGACCTGCACAACTGCTTTTTTGCCGCAATACGTAGAACCCACAATGCAATCCATGCCTCTAAATTGCATTGGTGCAACAACCCCACAGAATCAACGTGCATCACCCCGCACCAAGCCAATGCCCTTTACCATGCAAGGTCGATTGGGCTAGGCTGGCCATAACGGTAAGTATGGATTCCATCCACGTTTTTTGAAGGTGATTTTCATGGCTTTGCGCGCACTAATTTTTGCCGTCGATGGCACTCTAGCCAACACCGAGCGGGACGGCCACCGCCCGGCCTACAACGAGGCTTTTCAGGAAGTTGGCCTTCCCTGGCACTGGGACCAAGACTTTTACGGCACTCTCCTCAAAAAAGGAGGCGGGCTTGAGCGCCTGCGCTACTACGCCGAGCATTACGCGCCGGAGGTTTATGCCCGCCCCGACCGTGAAGCGCTGTTTGAACGAATCCATGATCTGGCCGCCCGCAACTACCAGCGCCGCCTCGCAGAAGGCCTGATCCCCTTACGCAGCGATATCGGCCAGTTGATCTGCGATGCCCGCACCGAGGGCGTCCGCCTGGCCATCGCCTCGAGCTCTTGCGAACAAAACATCGTTGCCCTGATCAAGAAGCACTTCGGTCCGCAGGCGAACGACTGGTTCGACGTCATCGCTTCCGGCGATTGCACCCCGGCAAAAAAACCCGCGCCCGACTTGTACAAGACCGCCCTGAGCAAGCTTGGCCTGCCTCCCCGCGACTGCCTGGCAGTGGAAGACTCGCAGCACGGGCTCACGGCCAGCATGTCGGCCGGCATCCCAACGGTCATCACGCTGAGTGACTACCATTACGACGAGGATTTCGATGGCGCACGTCTCGTCTTGCACGAGACAGACGAACTGACGCTCGACAAGCTGCGCCTGTGGCACGCCACGGCAAGCACGTCCTAGCCGCAGCAACGCCAAACAAACGACACCGCCGGCCGGGAACATCCTGGCCGGTTTTTTATTTCGCCTCTTCCCGCCTGAGCGCCTTCAGTGCATAGATGTCGTAACGGCTTGACTTCCCCTCAAGCACATGCGAAACCTTGGCCCCCACGATCGGCGGAGCCTTGCGCGGTCGTTTGACGACGACGCGATGCGACGCCAAATCGAGGGCTGCCGCCAGCAATTGTGGCGCATCGTCGTCACCGCCAACCAGCAGCTTGAAAAGCCGCATTTCCTTCTTTACCAGCGCACTTTTCTCTCGGTCGGGGAACATCGGATCGAGGTAAATCACTTCAGGCACGTCACCGACCCAATGCCGCATGACGGTGATCGCGTCCCCTGCCGCAAAGGGCATGCGGGCGACGATTGCCCCAACCTCCGGATGCTGCCGCGCCCGTTCAAGCGCATCTACCAAAAGGGCGGCAACGATCGGCTGGCGCTCGAGCAAACTGACCGTACAGCCAAGCTGCGCGAGCACGAAAGCGTCCCGCCCTAACCCGGCGGTCGCATCGAGCACGTACGGACGAATGCCAGGCCCAATTCCAACCGCTTTGGCAATCATTTGCCCACTGCCACCGCCAAACAGACGCCGATGCGCACTCGCCCCTTCGAGAAAATCGGCCCGCACCGCGCCCGGCGCACCGGGCGTAAGATCGAGTAACTGCAAGCCCTGCGGCCCAAGTTGCAGCGAAAATTCAGCCTCATTGCCCTGCGGCAAACCGAGCCGAGCCGCAAGCTCGGCAGCACGCGCTGAAAATTCTGGCGTCAGCGCTTCGACGCGGATCGAGGACAGAGAAGGAGGCGACATAGAAACATTTTTTTCAGCCACGAAGAACACGGAGGACGCAACGTGAAACGGTTTACTCGTTTTTCGTCGTGATTTTTGTGTTTTTCGTGGTCGATGATCAAAAAAAGAAAACCCCGGCCGTGGCCGGGGTTGCGGTTCAAAACCGTTTTCAGAGCGTAACCGATTCCGCCGCTTCGACAAACTCGGGGATCTGGTCGAAGTTCATGTAGCGATAAATGTCAGCCGCCTTGGCATTGACCACCTGAATCTTCTCCATGTACTCCTCGACGCTTGGAATCTTGCCGGTGAGTGCGCAGATTGCCGCCAACTCGGCCGACCCCAGATAAACCCGGGTATCGATTCCCAGACGATTGGGGAAGTTGCGCGTCGAGGTCGACATTGCGGTCGAGCCCTTGCGAATCTGCGCCTGGTTACCCATACACAGCGAACAACCCGGCATTTCCATGCGTGCACCGCTCTTGCCAAGCACAGCATAGTAGCCCTCCTCTGTCAGGATCGTGGCATCCATCTTGGTCGGCGGAGCAATCCACAGACGCGTCGGGATATCACTCACGCCAGAGAGCACTTTGCCTGCCGCACGGAAATGACCGATGTTGGTCATGCACGAACCGATAAAGACCTCGTCAATCTTGTCACCAGCAACTTCGGAGAGCAGTTTCACGTCATCCGGATCGTTCGGGCAAGCAACGATCGGTTCCTTCACGTCGGCCAGATCGATTTCGATCACCGCAGCGTATTCGGCATCGGCATCCGCCTTAAGCAGCTTCGGATCAGCCAGCCAGGCTTCCATGGCCTTGATGCGGCGGGTCAGCGTGCGCACATCCGAGTAGCCGTTGGCGATCATCCACTTCATCAGCACGATGTTCGAACGCATGTATTCGGCAACCGGCTCCTTGTCCAGATGCACCGTACAGGCCGCGGCAGAGCGTTCTGCCGAGGCGTCGGACAGTTCGAAAGCCTGTTCGACCTTGAGCTGCGGCAGCCCTTCGATCTCCAGGATGCGGCCCGAGAAGATGTTCTTCTTGCCCTTTTTCTCAACCGTAAGCAGCCCTTGCTTGATCGCGTAGTACGGGATCGCGTTGACCAGGTCGCGCAGCGTGATGCCAGGGTTCATCGCCCCCTTGAAGCGCACCAGCACTGATTCGGGCATATCGAGGGGCATGACGCCGGTCGCCGCGGCAAAAGCCACGAGGCCGGAACCTGCCGGGAAGGAGATCCCGATCGGGAAACGGGTATGGGAATCGCCACCAGTGCCGACGGTATCCGGCAGACAGAGGCGGTTGAGCCAGCTATGGATGACGCCGTCGCCGGGGCGCAGCGAGACGCCACCGCGGTTGGTAATGAAACCGGGCAGGGTGCGGTGCGTCTGCACATCGACGAGTTTCGGATACGGCGCAGTGTGGCAGAAGGACTGCATCACCATGTCGGCCGAGAAGCCGAGACAGGCCAGATCTTTCAGTTCGTCGCGGGTCATCGGCCCGGTGGTGTCCTGCGAGCCGACCGTCGTCATCTTCGGTTCGCAGTAGGCATTCGGGCGCACGCCCTTGCCTTCTGGCAATCCACAGGCACGCCCAACCATCTTCTGGGCCAGCGAGTAGCCTTTGCCAGTGTCGACCGGATCAGCCAACAGACGGAACAGCGTCGAGGGCGGGAGACCCAGCGCTTCACGCGCCTTGGTCGTCAGACCACGACCGATGATCAGCGGAATACGTCCACCAGCGCGCACTTCATCGAGGATCACCGGCGTTTTGAGTTCAGCTTCGGCAATCACGGCACCGTTTTTGAGTGCGGTGACCTTATTCGTCGCAGCATCGATGCGTAGCTCGATCTCATCGCCCATTTCCATCTGCTGGACGTCGATTTCAACCGGCAAGGCACCCGCATCTTCCATGGTGTTGAAGAAAATCGGCGCAATCTTGCTGCCCAGGCAAACCCCACCAAAACGCTTGTTCGGAATGAAGGGAATATCTTCGCCAGTCCACCACAGCACGGAGTTGGTCGCCGACTTGCGCGACGAACCGGTACCGACCACATCGCCGACATAGGCAATCAGGTTACCCTTCTTGGCCAGCTCGGCGAGCAGGCGGATCGGACCGCGCACGCCGGGTTCGTCCGGCTCGATGCCCGGGCGCGCATTTTTGAGCATGGCCAGGGCGTGCATCGGGATATCCGGTCGGGTCGTTGCATCCGGCGCCGGCGAAAGATCGTCGGTATTGGTTTCGCCGGTCACCTTGAACACCGTAAGCTTCTGCGATGCAGGCACTTCCGGACGCGAAGTAAACCACTCGGCATCGGCCCAGCTTTGCAGTACAGCCTTGGCGTTGGCGTTCCCCTTGTCGGCCAGATCCTTGACATCATGGAAGTAGTCAAAGACGAGGAGTGTTTTCTTGAGCGCTTCGGCAGCAATCGCTCCGACCTCGGCATCGCCGAGCATGTCGCACAGCGGTTTGACGTTGTAGCCGCCAAGCATCGTTCCCAGCAGTTCGGTCGCCTTAGCACGCGAAATGAGTTTGCATGCCTCGCTGCCGGATGCCACTTTGGCCAGAAATTCGGCTTTCACCTTGGCCGCATCATCAACACCCGCCGGTACGCGGTAGGTGATGAGTTCAACTAGCGCCTCCTCCTCGCCCTGCGGCGGATTTTTCAGCAGCTCAACCAGCTCCTTGGCCTGTTTGGCACTCAGAGGCAGCGGCGGGATGCCAAGCGCAGCACGCTCGGCGACATGGGCACGATAGGATTCCAGCATTGCAGCAGCCTTTCTCAATAATGGCGTTTTGCGGAACATCGCCGTCCGTGGGGTGTGGACGACGCGGACAATTCACTGCATAAGCGGGCGGCAACCCGCTCAGGCCGGCCTGAATGACGGAGCAACACTCCGGCAAGATAGCTTGTTCATCTTATCCAAAGGATTGCCCAGTGTGAAGCGAGTTCAGGCCCGACACGAGGCTTAGTCACCTTGCGTTTCGCAATGGTTTCCCTCACGAAACAGAAGCACTGTTTCACCACCATATTCGATGCGTTGCCCGGGCCGTAATTTCGCGCGCTTGCGGGTCTCGACCGCACCATCCACCCGCACCGCCCCCGCTTCGATCTGGGCATGGGCAAAACCACCCGAATGACACAGGCCAGTGGCTTTAAGCGCCTGGTCAAGTTGGATGTAATCGCCGCGTACGGCCAAAGAAAGTGACATTGGGTTTTCCATGAATTAAGTGAATAAAAAAAGACGGCCAATCAGGCCTAGAGAGGTGCCAGACCATGCCGACGACGCGCGGCATCACACGCATCGTCGCCAATCCCGACGCCGGCATAGGGGGCAAAATCACGGCATGGCCCGGGCCGCACATCATAGATTGTGCAACGCACATCATGACCGAGCTCGCCTTCCAGGGCGATGCAGCGCGGCGGAGCAGCATCCGTCCCACGCATGCGCATGATTCGCGCCGTCACCGGTACGGCGAATTCGGCCGGCACGCCGCCACGTTCGCCATCAACCAGTTCCGAGCAATGAAAATCCACGCGGAAAGCCGCGCAACACGCACCACAGGACAGACAAGCGGAAGTCGTCATCGAAGCGTAGAATCAAAAAGCAGTTAATAAAAAGGTTGTGCCGACATTGTCGCAGCCCGCTAAAGAAATCGGAAATCAGGCCGTAACGCCCAGTTATAACACTCATCGGAGAAGGGTCATGCTGGATCGCCTCAAGCTCAGTGCCAAGATTGCCATCCTCGTTGCAGCCTCCTTGATCGGGCTGCTTCTCGAAGTCGCCTATTCAGCCAGCTCGATGCGTACGGCCATGCTCGACGCACGCAAGCTCCAAATCCGTTCAGTTACCGAGGCCGTCTTCAACACGCTAACCGACCTCAATGAGCAGGTGAAAGCCGGGAAAATCAGCGAGGATCAGGCCAAGAAAGCCGGGATCGACGCCATGCGTACCGCGCGTTACGGTGGAGAGGACGGCAAGACCGAGTATTTCTATGCCTACACCATGAAAGGCGTCAACGTCTATCACATCCGTGCGGAAATCATGGGGCAGGATGTGCTGGAGAAGATCAAGGACACCAACGGACGCTATACCATCAAAGACATGCTCGCGGCCTTGCAAGGCAAACGCGGCGTTTTTGTCGACACCACTTTCCCCCGCCCTGGCAGCCAGGTCGGTGTGCCAAAACTACAGTATGTGATGCATTTCGAGCCCTGGGGCTGGATGTTCGGCACCGGGGTGTACACCGACGATATCGACCAGACTTACCGTGAGCGCCTGTTGTCCGAACTCGGTTTCTCATTTCTCATTCTGGTCTTCTTGCTGGCTATCGCCTTCTACATCGCACGCGGGGTTCTGCGCCAGGTTGGCGGCGAACCCGAGGTTGCCAACAACCTCATGGCCCGCGTGGCCACAGGGGATCTGACTGCCGAAATGCCCAAGGCGCATCCGGGCAGCATGCTCGACTCGATGAACCACATGGTCGGCGCCTTGCGCCAGATGATGTCCGAAATTAACGCCCTTTCACGCCAACTGGCACAAGGATCTGAACAGATCAGCACCGCTTCGCGCGAAGTCGCCACCGCGTCGCACAAACAATCCGACGCCACGAGTTCGATGGCCGCGGCCATCGAGGAAATGACCGTCAGCATCAACCACATTTCCGACAATGCCAAGGACACCCAGCAGTATTCTTCGTCCTCCGTTGAACTGGCCAAGAGCGGCGTCGAGCGTATCGAAAGTGCGACGCGCGAGATTCGGGATATCTCCGACAGTGTTTCCGCCGCGTCCGAACGCATTCGCAAACTCGAAACCCGGGCCAATCAGGTATCGACCATCGCCAATGTCATCAAGGAAATCGCCGCTCAGACCAACCTGCTCGCCCTCAACGCAGCGATCGAAGCGGCCCGGGCAGGCGAACAAGGCCGTGGTTTTGCCGTCGTCGCCGACGAAGTACGCAAACTCGCCGAGCGCACCTCAACCGCCACGGTGGAAATCGAGCAGATGATTTCCGGCATCCACATCGACACGGTCGAGGTGGTGCAGGCCATGGACGCCACCCTGCCGGAAGTCGAGGAAGGCATCGCAGCAGCGGAAGAAGCCGCAACCGCCCTGCGAAAAATCGAGAGCGGTGCGCAAACGACCTTGCAGCACATCCGCGAAGTCGCCGACTCAACCCGCGAGCAGAGCCTGGCGAGCGACAATATTGCGCAAAAAGTCGAAGAGATTGCTTCGATGGTTGAAGAAACCTCCGCCGCGATGCAATCCTCGGCGGAAACGGCCGCGCGCCTCGAGCGCATTGCCGGCGAACTCAATACCCTGGTGGCACGCTTCCGCTGCTAAAAATCAGGCCAAGGTCACGCGCACGCGGTACAGCGCGTGACCTGAAGCCAGGTATTTCCTTTCGAACGGGGTCAACACCGTTTCCGGGATGTAAGCATCAACCGGTACCGCCAACCCGGTCGCCAAGGTTATCGCTTGCGCCATTTCCTGCACGTAGATGCGCCAGTTACTGCGGCATTCGAACTCACCGCCAAGCCTTAGCATGGCAGGAAAGACCGGATGCCCGTGCCAGCGCCGCGCCAGATGGCCGATTTTTGGCCAGGGGTTGGGGTATAGGAGGTAGTGACGAGCCACCCTGACTCCTGCCTCATCGAGCAGACGCCAGTAGTCCACCAGATCGGCACGCACCAGATCGAGGTTCTCCGGCAAGCGATCCGCCGCCTTGTCGGCAATGCGTCGCGCCAAACGATCTGCCGACTGATCGACACCAATCACGTAATGGTCGGGAAACGCCCTGGCCAAGGCAATACTGCTCTCGCCGACACCACAACATGAATCGAGGATCAGAGGCGCTCCGTCGGCACGCTCTCGGTATCTGGCCAGACTCGCGTCACACGCTTCGCGATTGTAGTCGGCATAAGGTTTGCGGAAAGGAGAGGCAAGATGCCGCGCTACCAAGCCGGCAAGCTGCGCATGCACCTCGCTCTGGGCGCTGTGCGGAACGGAAGAACTCGATTGCATGATCGACTTAGCGATTGTGGGGCAAAACCGGAACGGCAAGCAGTGCCTCGATCGCGGCGCAGTCCCGCAAGGGACGGATTTGCTGGTACAGAGCCTCCGCCCCGGGGTAGGTGCGCCGCAGGGCATTGAGCCACAGCTTGAGGCGCCCCTGAGCATAACGCGGGCCGACTCTCGCCTGCAGCGCATGCCAAAAAACAAGCAAGGAAGGACGCAGGGACGCCCATGCATCACCGCTCGGAAACACCATTTCATCCCCGGCAAGATCCGCCTGGATACGGCGCGCCAGCCACGGATCAGCGACAGCACCCCGCCCGATCATGACATCCTCACAACCGGTCTCCGCGCGAATGCGCCGATAATCGTCAAGGCACCACACTTCACCGTTGGCGACGACTGGCAAATACCCGCCAACGGCCTCACGGATGTGAGCGATCCAGTGCCAGTGCGCTGGCGGCGCATAACCGTCGACCTTGGTCCGGGCATGTACAACCAAACGGCTTGCCCCAGCTTCGGCGATGGCCCTGGCACACTCGATGGCACGCGAGGCATCGCGCACGCCAAGGCGCATCTTGGCAGAAACGGGAATCGCCCGGGGAACAGCATCTCGCACGGCGGCCACGATGCGCCCGATCAACGGCGGGTCGTCGAGCAGCATGGCACCGCCGCCGTGGCGATTCACCGTGGGTGCGGGACAACCGAAATTGAGGTCGATGCCTGCCGGAGCAAGCGTCGCCAGGCGTCTGGCATTGGCTGCCAGCCAGTCCGGATCGCTCCCGAGCAGTTGCACGACAAGCGGCGTCCCCGCGTGCGTGCGGCTGCCATTGGCAAGCTCGGGACAAATCCGGAAATAAGTGCGTCTGGGAAGCAAGGAGCCGGAGACACGGACAAACTCGCTGACTGTTTCGTCGTAACCGCCGATCCGTGTCAGAACATCGCGCAGCACGCAATCGGCAAGCCCTTCCATCGGCGCCAGAATCAGGCGGCTCATGGCATGCACCGCGAGGTCATGAAGTCATCATTGGCGCGCAGGCGTGGGCAACCGGCCAGTAGAGACGAAAAACTCAAAGAAAAACCTCAGTCGAACAGGGCATCGATATCGACATCGCTTACCGGCGTGGCATCGACGACTTGGGGTTGCGTCAAGGCACCGCTGGCAAGCAGGGCCTCGTAGTCGCATACGCGGTTCCGTCCGTTGGCCTTGGCATAGTACAAAGCCTGGTCGGCTCGCCCGAGCACGTCGGTCGGCACGTCAGAGGGCAGAACCGCAGTAAAGCCGATGGAACAGGTTACCTGGCCGACTTGCGGAAATTCATGCGACTCGACACTGTTCCGGAAGCGCTCGAAACTCACGGCCGCACACTCTACCGTTTCGGCGTTGAGCAATACCACGAACTCTTCGCCGCCAAAACGAAACAGGCGATCACCGCTGCGAAAGATACGCCGCATCAGATCGCCCAGGCGCAATAAAACCTCATCGCCAAACAGATGCCCAAAGGTGTCGTTGATGCGTTTGAAATGGTCGATGTCGATGACGCATAACCACGCTGGCGACGACACGCCGGGATGGCGCCGTTCGCCGGTCAAACAGTCGCATTCCTGGGCCGACGCCTGAATCAGGCGATCGAAAGTCTCCTCGAACGTTTTGCGGTTGAGCAAACGGGTCAGGGTATCGAGCTCGCCGTAGTCGAGCCTGGCCGGCGGCGGCAGCGGGCGCAACGCTTCAAAAGCGGCCAATTTGGACCGCGCGGGTCGCGCCAACAGACCGTTGATTCTGGCGGTGAGCTGGCTCTGCTCGTTTTCGAGGGCGATCAGCTCGCT
>CAZHFS010000082.1:0-10110 GCA_964531885.1 uncultured Propionivibrio sp. | reverse complement strand
CGGGACGCGGTGCGCAGCGATGCCGGGGGCGGGTATGCCACGCGCTTGCTCTGGCAGCGCTCGCAGAGCGCGGCGTTACCCAGGCCCGGTCAGGCGGTGCTGGGGATGGTGCTCAACGGGGCACAGGGCGATGACGATGAGGCGCTTGCGGGGCACTTTGCCCTTCTGACCGGACGGGTCGGTGCGCGCGGCGCGATGCACGACTGGCTCGTGGCCAATTATTACACCCTCGATTCCGAGAGCGAGAAAGGGATCATCTCTGCCTTGGCGCCGCTCGACGGTTACCTCGGCGATCTCAACAGCGGGCAAGCTTGGTACCGTCCCTCCTGGATGCTTGTGGCTACCTTGCGTGAGTCGCGTACGGCCGACCATCTGCATTCTGCTCTGGCGCGTGTGTTCAACCAGTTCTACCGGCATCAGTTTGCTTATCAGCATGCCGTGGCCAATTGCACCGGCATTAGTGTGTCGACCTTGCGTACCCTGGACTGGCAGGTCCCCGTACTGGGCGCTACGAGTTGGTGGAAAGCGGCGCTGGCCTTGCCGGGGGCCGCTATCGCCACGGGTAGCCTGAGTAAAGGCAAGGCACTCTTCGACTACCTGACCGAAGATCAGACGCGGCTGTTTCCTGCCCAGGCTTTTGAGCAGGGCGGTGCCGACCTCCTGCGTTTGGTTGATGGCACGAGTGGCCGTAAGCTTTCGACCTTTGAACGGGCGATGTCCGAGGACATCGAAGCGATTTTTCTCGTGCGTATCCCGCAGTTTCCGTCGAGTCGGGCGCTGGGAAGCTATCCGGTGGCGGGAGTGGACGAATATCGTGCACGCTTTCCCAAGGACCCCGCCCAACGCCAGATCGTCCCGGTCGGTCCGCGGCCGTTTCCGGTCGAGCTAAAGGATCCATTGACGCCGGATCGGCGGCCTTTGCGCTCCGATTATGCCGTCACCTTGGGGGCGCTGATGCTGGCTGGAGTGGCCGGCTGGGCTTTGCGTGCCTGGCGGCGTCGACGGTCGGGCGGGTGAGCGGCATGGAGTCGCGCAGCATCTTTACCTATCCCGGAATGTTGATCGATCTGATCGATCGGCACTGGGAGTTGTTGTACACCCTGCTCGTGGTCGTCGGCCTGGTTATTTACGTTGTGGCGTCACACAGTCTGCATCAGCGTCGCCACCCCTCAGCGGCCATCGCCTGGGTGCTGGGCATTGTCCTGCTTCCTGTCGTCACCCTCCCGCTTTACCTGGCGTTTGGTAGTCGCAAGATTCGTCCAAGGCGCGAAGGGGCCTCGCCGCGCCAAGCGGCGGTGGCCATTGCCTCGCACTACGCCTCGTCTCGTCAGACAACGGCCAATCGTTCGCAGCAGCTCGGCGTGGCCATGGGGTTGCCGCCGGCGGTGCCTTATGGTGCGTTCAGTGTCCACGTGGATGGCGCGCATGCGCTGGCGGCGTTACGGCGGGTCATCGACAGCGCCAAGGAAACGCTTGATGTGGGAACCTTCATCTTTGCGCGCGATGCCTTGGGTGAAGAGATCGCGACGCACTTGAAACAACGCGCGCAAGCCGGGGTGCGCGTGCGGTTGCTGATCGACGGGATAGGTCTTTACCTGGGGGGCTACCCGGACATTGCCGGCTTGCGGGCCGCCGGGATCGAGGTGGTGCGTTTCGTGCCACCGTTCCGCTCACCGAAGCGCGGGCGGACCAATCTGCGCAATCACCGCAAGCTGGTTGTTGCCGATCGTCATGTCCTGTGGAGTGGTGGGCGCAATCTGGCCGGTGAGTATTTCACCGCCGATACCCGTCCGCTGATTGGCGGGGAGCCGTGGGTGGATTTGAGTTTTGACCTCAGCGGCGAGTTGGCGGCGCAAGCGGCGCGTCAGTTCGACGAGGACTGGGCTTTTGCCACCGAGCGTAGGCTTCCCCATCGACCGGATGACCCGCCGGCCCCGCCCGTAGAGAACGTGCCGGCCCTGGCCCAACTGGTGCCGAGCGGGCCGGATCGTGTCGACGATACCATCCTGACCTTGCTCGTTTCAGCGGGGTATACCTCCCGTCGGCGCATTCTGGCCGTGACCCCGTACTTCGTCCCCGATCCGTCCTTGATCGCCTCCTTGGCATTGGCGGCCAGGCGCGGTGTGAAGGTGGATCTTGTCCTGCCCAGGCGATCCAACCACCGGCTGGCTGATTTTGCCCGTCACCGCGCCTTGCGTGAGTTGCTTGCCGCCGGAGCGAGGGTTTGGCTGCACCCGAAGATGCTGCACGCCAAGGCAGTGATTGTGGATGATGAGTTGGCGCTGGTCGGTTCGGCCAATTTGGATGGACGCAGCCTGTTCCTCAACTATGAACTGATGGTGGCGTTCTACGACAGGCGGGCGGTGCGCGATTTTTCTGCCTGGATCGATGAACGGCGGCAGGAATCGACGGTCTATGATCTATCGCGCCCCGGGGTGTTGCGCGAGTTGGCCGAAGGCCTCATCCTCTGGCTGGCCTTCCAGTTGTAAAAGCGATAAGGTGCGCGACGGATTTTTCACAATCCATCGTACGAACAATCAGGACGTTCCGATGCTGACCATTGATGATAAGGCCCTGGCCATGATCCAGGAAAAAAACCAGCCGCTGTCGATTGACCCGGTGCGCGAGTTCAGCGGCTGCTGCATTTCGGTGACCGAGTCGCCGGGGGTCCATTTTGGCCTGCCGAAGATTGATGCGGACAAATACGCCGCACATTCGCTGCAGGGCGTGACGGTTTATATACCGAACTGTTTCCCGGCGGATGGGGACTACGTCATCAAACTGCGCAGTTTTCTGGGATTCCGCCAGCTCTTCATCGACGGCTGGAAACTTTGCTGAGTTTGAGTTGAGTTCTTGGTGCTTCGGGGAATGTGCCCCGAAGCAGGTTTACTGCGGCCAGTTGGGAATCTTTCCTCGCGTGATCCCCTAGCTAGCCGTGGGGGGGCTGTCATTCCCGCCAGACAGGTTTTCCGACCAGCCGCCGCCCATTGCCTTGTACAGATCGACCAGCGCTTGCAACCGTTTCTGCTGTGTCTGGGTGAACTGCAATTGCGCCTGAAACAGGCTGCGTTCGGCGTCAAGGACTTCAATATAGCTGGTGTACCCGTTGTCGTAGCGCAAGCGGGCGGTATCGGCATATTGGCGCAGGGAATCGACTTGCTGCCGTTGCGCTTCGAGTTGAACGCGGGTTCGATCCTGGGCAATCAGTGCGTCATTGACTTCGCGGAAAGCGGTCTGAATGGCCTTCTGGTAGCTGAACAACGCTTGTTGCTGCTGGGCTTCGGCAACTTCCACCTGACTGCCGATCTTGCCGGCAGTGAATATCGGCATATTGATGGCGCCAGCGTATTGCCAGATTTTCGCTCCGCTGGTGAACAGGTTGGACAGGTTGCCGCTCGCCACGCCAAATAGCCCGGTGAGTGAAATGCTGGGGTAATACGCGGCGCGTGCCGCGCCAATCAGCGCGTTGGCGGCGATCAACTGTTGTTCGGCAGCGCGCAGGTCCGGTCGGCGCTCAAGCAGGCTTGAAGGCAATCCTTCCGGGATGGTCGGGGCAGCCAGATCGTCGATATTCTTGCCACGGGCAATCGGGCCCGGGTTTCGCCCAAGCAGCGTGCTGAGTGCGTTTTCCTGCTGAGCGATCGATTGTTCGATGAGCGGGATGCTGGCCTGTGCCTCGTCATATTGCGACTTGTTCTGGCTCAATTCGAGAATAGAGATCAGCCCCCCTGCATAGCGGTCTTGAAAGAGCTTGTAGGAGGCTTCGCGGGTGCGCGCCGTTTCGATGGCGATTTCAAGCTGGCGGTCCAGGTCGCGCAGGTTGATGTATGCTCCGGCGACGCCCGTGACAAGGGTGAGTACGACGACGCGCCGTCCTTCCTCGCTGGCGATCAGCTGAGCGCGGGCAGCTTCGTCCTGCCGGCGCAGCTTGCCCCAGAAGTCGATCTCCCAGCTGGCACTGATGAGCATGTCGTAGCTGTTATACGTGCCTTTGGTGGTCGTCCCGGGCAGCGTATTTTTTTGGCGGGAAGCACCATAACCAATGCCGACCTGCGGAAAGAGGTCGGCACGGGTGACCCCCAGACGTCCGGCATATTCATCGATGCGTGCCGAGGCAATCAGGAGATCCTTGTTGGCAACCAGAGCTTCGTCGATGAGCGCATTCAGTTGGGCATCCCCGAATTGCTTCCACCAGGCCGTGTTTGCCGTGTCGCGGGCGTCGGTTTCGCTGATACGCCAGGCTGGGGGTGTCTGGACGTCAGGGCGCACATAATCCGGCCCGACCATGCAGCCTGACACGAGGAGGGCGATCACGCTGACGCAGAGGGCCTTATGCATGTGAGCCTCCCTTCGATTCTGCTGCTTCCGGTGCGCTACCAGGGGGCGTAGGAGGGGATTTACGGCTGAAACGCTCCACCACATAAAATGTCACCGGGATGATGAAGATGGCGATGAATGAAGCAGCCAGCATGCCACCGATTACCGTGCTGCCCATCACCTGACGCGAAATCGATCCGGCACCGGAGGCGATAGCCAGGGGCACACAGCCGAGGATGAAAGCAAACGAGGTCATCAGGATGGGGCGCAGGCGCAGGCGTGCCCCCTCCAACGCGGCTTCGATGAGGGGGCGTCCCTTGTCGTATTCCATCTTGGCGAACTCGACGATCAGGATCGCGTTTTTCGCAGCCAGGCCGATGAGCATGACTAGGCCGATCTGGGCATAGACGTTGTTTTCCTGGCCACGCAGGAGCAGCGCGCCGAAGGCGCCGGCCACGGCGATGGGTGTGCCCAGGAGTACCGCGAAAGGCAGTGCCCAGCTCTCATACTGGGCGGCGAGGATAAGGAAGACACAGAGCAGGGAGAAGGCAAAGATCACCATCGGCGAAACGCCTTGCTGGGCTCGCCATTCCTGATATGACATTCCCATGTAATCGTAGCCCATCTCCTTGGGCATGGTTTCGGCAAACACTTCCTCCAGCGCTCGCATGACTTGTGCCGAGCTGAATCCAGCCGCCCCCGAGGCATTGATCTGAGCCGAGCGGTAGAGGTTGTAGCGCATCGTGAATTCGGGGCCGGTAATGTTGCGCACGGAAGTCAGTGCCGAGAGCGGGACGGATTCGCCCTTGGCGTTGCGCACAGAAAACTGGCCGATGTTCTCGATGTTGGTGCGGTAATCGCCCTCGGCTTGAATGTAGACTTGCCACTGGCGGCCGAAACGGTTGAAGTAATTGATGAATCCGCTGCCCAGAAAACTCTGCAGCGTTTTATAGACATCGTTGATGTTGACCCCTTGTTTGAGCACCTTGTCCCGATCAACGTCGACAAAGATCTGCGGTACGGTGGGGCGGAAGGTGGTCGATACACTGGCCAGTTCCGGGCGTTTGCGCGCCGCTTCGATGAATTTGTTGGTGTTGGCCGCCAGGTAGTCGATGTCCTTGCCAGCGCGGTCTTGCAGAATGAACGTTGCCCCGCCTGAGGTGCCGACTCCGGGAATCGCCGGAGGCGGGAAAGCAAACCCGATGGCGCCACTCAGGCTGCCGAGTTTGCGGGTGAGTGCGGTTTTAATGGCCTCGTACTTCTCCTCGGGCGCCTTACGGTCCTTCCACTCCTTGAGGGTGACAAAGAAAAAGGCACTGTAGGTGTTCTGGACTTGGCTCAGCATGCTGTAGCCGATCACCGAGGTTACGTACTCGACCCCCGGCGTGTCCTTTATCATTGCCTCCGCCTGGCTGGCAATCTCGCTGGTGCGCTGCAGCGAAGCTGCATCGGGGAGTTGTATCCCAGCGAAGACGTAGCCTTGGTCTTCCTCTGGGAGGAAGCCGGTTGGCACGTGGGTGCCGAAAAAACCGGTGGCGGCGGTTATCCCAATCAGGAAGAGGAGGCTCAACAGCGTCTTGTGAATGGCGAACCGGCAGACGCCGACGTAACCGCCGGTCGCGCGGCCAAAGACGCGGTTGAAGGCATCGTAGAAAGGTTGCAGTGGGCCGCGCTTCTTTCCTTTCGGTTTGAGCAGCATCGCGCACAGTGCCGGACTCAGGGTGAGCGCGTTGAAGGCCGAGAGAATGACCGAGATGGCGATAGTGACCGCGAACTGCTGATAGAGCTGGCCTGTAATGCCGGGAATGAACGCGGTTGGAACGAAGACCGCCGAGAGAATCACGGCAATGGCGATGACCGGCCCGGTGACCTCCTCCATGGCCTTGATCGTGGCGTCACGCGGGGAGAGTCCGTGTTCCATGTGGTGTTCGACCGCTTCGACGACGACGATGGCGTCGTCGACCACGAGGCCAATGGCTAGCACCAGCCCAAAGAGCGACAGGGTGTTGATCGAGAAGCCGAACGCCGGGAAGAAGATGAAGGTGCCGACCAGGGAGACCGGCACGGCCAACAGCGGGATCAGCGTGGCACGCCAGCCTTGCAGGAAGACGAACACGACAATGATGACGAGTACCAGCGCTTCGATCAGGGCGTGCTGGATTTCCTTGATGCCTTCAGTGACCGCCTTGGTCGTGTCGAGTGCGACGACGTAGTCGAGGTCGGGCGGGAAGCTTTGCTTGAGCTCGGCCATCAGTTTTTTGGCACCGGCGGCGGATTCCAGCGCATTGGCGCCTGGCATCTGATACAGGGCAATGACTGCCGCCGGTTTGCCGTTGAGGCGGCCCTCCATGTTGTAGGTCTGCGCACCGAGTTCGATGCGGGCCACGTCCTGAACGCGAACCATCGAACCGTCGGGATTGGCGCGCACGACGATGGCCCCGAATTCTTCCGCCGACTGCAGCCGTCCCTGGGCGCGGACAGCGTAGGTGAATTCCTGGCCCTTGGGCAGTGGCTCGGCGCCGACCGTGCCGGCCGGATTGACCGTGTTCTGCGCGCTGACCGCATTGACGATTTCGGGAATCGTGATGTTGAGCTTTGCCAATTGGTCGGGGCTGACCCACAGGCGCATGGCGTACTGGCCGGCGCCAAAAACCGTGACGCTGGCGATACCCTTGACCCGCGTCATCTGGTCGTTGAGGTTGATGTACGCGTAGTTGGCAAGAAAAACGTTGTCGTAGGTGCCGTTGGGGGAGTAGAGGCCGAAAAGGAGCAGGGGCGAAGCGGTCGATTTCTGAACCGTGACGCCAAAATTGCGCACATCGGCGGGTAACTGTGATTCCGCCTGACCTTTGCGCATCTGGGTCAGCAACTGGTCGGTGTTGGCGTCGGTGGCGATATCGAAATTGACGGTCAGCGTCGATTGCCCGTTGTTGGCGTTGATCGAATACATGTAGTTCATGTTGTCGACGCCGGACATCTGCTGCTCGATCGGGGTGGCTACTGCCTGTTCGACGGTGAGTGCGTCGGCGCCAGTGTAGGTGCTATTGACCTTGATTTCCGGCGGAACGATGTTCGGATACTGGGCGATGGGCAGGCTGCTCATTGCCACGAGACCGACGATGGTCATCAGGATAGAGATGACCATCGCCACAATCGGGCGGTTGATGAAGAACTTGGACATGGCCGACTACCCCTTGTGGTTGGCAGGTGGGTTGTCGCCTTCTTTTTTCTCCGGTTTAGGCGCTTCACGTGGGGTGACCGGACTGCCTGGGCGTGCTTTCTGCGTGCCTTCGATTACGATACGCTCGCCGCTTTTCAGCCCTTCTTTAATCACCCAGTCCGAGCCGATGCGCTCGCCCGGCTGCACAGGGCGCAGTTCAGCGGTGTTGGTGGCGGAGACGACAGTCACGAAATAGCGGCCCTGGACTTCGCTGACCGCGCGCTGTGGAATGAGGAACGCGCCTTTGTGGATATCGATCTGGGCGCGCAGCTTGCCGAAGAGTCCTGGTCGCAGGATGCCGTCCGGATTAGGGAAGGTGGCGCCCATCCTGAAGGTCCCGGTGGTGGTGCCGGCCTGGCGGTCGAGCACGGTAATTTGCCCTTGGTGCGGGTAGCGGCTACCGTCGGCGAGGATCAATTCAGGAATCGGGGGAGTGTCTGCGCCTGTCGACCCTTTGAATCGGGCATGTTGCAGGTATTCCTGCTCGCTGATGTTGACGTAAAGCCGCATCGGATGAATCTGCGAGACGGTGGTCAGCTCAGTTTGTGAACTTGGACTGAGCAGATCGCCGATCTGGGCCTTGGCGATACCCGCGATGCCGTCGATGGGGGAAACGATGCGAGTGAATTCGAGATTGAGACGTGCGGTTTCAAGCGCAGCCGATGCCTGTTCAAGCGCGGCTCGGGCGGAAAGTTCGGAACCTACGGCATCATCGAGATCCTTGCGGCTGACGGCGTTTTTCTCGGCGAGCGGTTTGATGCGGGCGAGGTTGGCGGCTGCCGTGGCGTGAAGCGCCTGCTGCTGTTGGCGTGCGGCCTTGGCCTGTTCCACCGCGGCTTGGAACGTCCGCGGATCGATTTCGAAGAGCGCCTGCCCCTTCTTGACGGGCAGGCCTTCCTGATAGTTTTTCTTGATAAGGTAGCCGGTGATCTGGGGACGGATCGTGGCATTCACCTCGCCGTCGAGTGTGCCGACCCACTCACGAAAGACCGGTACGTCTTGCGCCTGGATCGTTATGACATCGACGGTTGGCGGGGTGCCGGGCTGCGCGACATGTTCGCCTGAGGGCTTGCAGGCGCTCAAGGATAAGGCCCCCAGCAACAGGGTGGCAAGGCTAAGCGTAAGGTGTCGCCGGGTTGAGGTAGCAATCGAAATTTGCATGGTCTTCCACTCCTCACGCTAAGCGCGTGATGTTGTTGGGCTACATTGCTTTAAGGTATGCCTCCGCCGCGGAAAAGCGAAGTAGCATGCCGGTCACGACGTCGAGAAAGGCGAGCAGGTGAAAAGGCTTCTCGGCTGCGATCCAGGCGTTGCCGGTGGCGCCGACCGGAATGTTGATGCCGGGGGGCTCTTCGAATTCAAGAATGACGGTGCGGCCTGCATCGCGGCTATTCTGGGCGACATGCTGTGCGACGCTTTGTGGCGTGGCGAACAAGGAGCCTTGCGCTTCGCCTGTCGATTCCGTCACGCTGTGCACGCGGGCCCGAAAAATCTTTCCAGGGTAAGCGTCGACAAAAAACTCGGCAAACGCCTTGGGTTTGATGAAGGCGTAGACCTGATCCGGGATGCGCAGTTCGATGAATTTCTTGGTGGTGAACATCTGAATGGATGAGGGGCGCGCTTCCCCGAAATACTGGCCTTCCGAGGAATACTGCACGGCGACCTGCCCATCGACCGGTGCGACGACCAAGGCCCGGTCAATCTTCCACTGAAGGTCGGCAATGTCCTGTTCTGCCTTGACGACGAGGTCGCGCTGGGTTTCGACTTCAGCGAGCTTGGCATCGTATTCGGATTGTGGAATGACTTCGCCGCGCAGCTTGCCCAGGCGTTTGAGGTCTACCTCGAGTTTCGAGAGCTGAGTCTGGAGACGGGTTTTTTCTGCCTTTTTCGCGGCCGTCTGGATCTCGTAACGATCCGTCTTGATCCGGTAGACCGGGTCGCCGGCCTTGAGTTTCTGGTTGTGGGTGACGTAGATCGTCTCGATCTCTCCGCCAGCCGGGGTGTTGAGGACGACGTGTGGCGCCTTGACGGTTGTCGATGCCGTTAGGTCCAGAAAAGCAAAGTAGCGGGTGAAAGTCAGCAGCATGAAGAGCACGAAAACCGCCCCGCAGCCCATGGCTACCAAATTGCCGATGGTTTTCCGGACGATGCCGAACTTGATGAGCATCCAGCAGATCAGGAGGTAGGGAACCAGGGTCAGTTTCATGCTTCATTCTCCTGTGATGATTGGCTCATGAGGCGCTTTTCTTCAGTTTCGGTCATGCGCGAACGACGCAGAATCCTGACAAAAAAATCCTCGACGACATCCCAATCAACAAAAGCGAAGAAAAGTGCGACGGCCCACACCCAGTGCATGAAAAGCCCGAGCAGGGTCAGGGCGCTGACCAGTTCGGCCTGACGCATGGTTTTTTTCTGAGCTTTGTGAGCCGGAATTTCATGCAAATGCCAGCCGTACATCAAGACGGCGACGATGATGGCGAGCAAGAGCGGCAGCAGGATGTACATGATCCAGTCGGCATCGAGCAGCGTCCGATAGTGGCCTTTGGGTGAGGTAGGCTGATAAAAGTGGAGTC
>CAZHFS010000081.1:0-10130 GCA_964531885.1 uncultured Propionivibrio sp. | reverse complement strand
GTTGTTGTCGCGAAACAGGTGGTCGTTGCCACCGGCTCCAAGCCGCGCCACCTGCCGGGGGTGCCCGTGGATAACGTGATGGTCTGCGATAACGCCGGTGCGCTTGATCTGCAGGCCGTGCCAAAGAAGCTCGCGATCATCGGTGCCGGGGTCATCGGTCTCGAAATGGGTAGCGTCTGGCGCCGCCTGGGGGCCGAGGTGACTATCCTCGAGGCGCTGCCTGACTTTCTGTCGGTGGCCGATGTCGATGTGGCCAAGGAGGCTGCCAAGATCTTCGCCAAGCAAGGGCTTGCGATCCAGCTTGGCGTGACCATCGGCGAAGTGAAGGCTGGCAAGAAAGGCGTTTCGATTGCCTATACCGACAAGGCGGGGGGCGCGTGCAAGCTTGAAGCTGATCGCCTGATTGTCTCGGTGGGGCGTATTCCGAATACCGACGGCCTGAATGCCGAAGCCGTCGGTCTCAAACTCGACGAACGCGGCCGGATCGAGGTCGACGGCCATTGCCGGACCAATCTGCCCGGGGTGTGGGCGGTCGGCGATGTCGTTTCAGGCCCGATGCTGGCGCATAAGGCAATGGAAGAGGCGGTGATGGTCGCTGAGCGGATGGCTGGACAAGCCGGTCACTGCAACTTCGACACCATCCCCTGGGTGCTCTACACCAGCCCGGAGATCGCCTGGGTCGGCAAAACCGAGCAAGAGCTCAAGGCGGCGGGCGTGGCGTACAAGGTAGGCAAGATCCCCTTTATGGCCAATGGCCGCGCACTCGGCATGGGTGAGACCTTGGGTTTCGTGAAGATGCTTGCCGATGCCGAGAGCGATCGGATTCTCGGGGTGCATGTGATCGGAGCAAGCGCATCCGAGCTGATCAGTGAGGCCGTGGTGGCCATGGAATTCGGTGCGGCCAGCGAGGATCTGGCGCGGATCTGCCATGCCCATCCGACGCTCTCCGAAGTCATGCACGAGGCCGCACTGGCGTGTGACAAGCGGCCGCTGCACTTTTAGCCGGCGGCTACAATGACAAAAACGGCGCCAGTATCGGCGCCGTTTTTGTTTGCCCGGTGCAGGCGTTAAAACAGTCTCAATGTTTGCCGGCCCGGAGGGAGGCGATCCGCTCGTCGAGCGGCGGGTGGGTCATGAACAGTTTTTTCAATCCGTCACCAATGTCTCCGGCGATGCCGAAGGCTGCCATTTTGTCAGGCAAGGGAGCGGTGTGCGCCAGCTTGAGACGTTCAAGGGCAGCAATCATGTTCTCCCGTCCGGCAAGGCGTGCCCCGCCTTCGTCGGCGCGGAACTCACGCTGGCGCGAGAACCACATGACGATCATCGAGGCGAGAATGCCGAGTACGAGTTCAGCAATGATCATGGTGACATAGTAGGCAGGGCCGTTACCGCGCTCGGTTTTGAATACCAGGCGGTCGACGAGGTGTCCGATGATCCGCGAGAAGAAGATCACGAAAGTGTTGACCACGCCTTGAACGAGCGCCAGGGTGACCATGTCTCCGTTGGCAGCGTGAGCCACCTCGTGGCCGATGACGGCTTCGGCTTCGGCGCGTGTCATTTGCTCCAGCAAGCCGCTCGATACGGCGATCAGCGCCGCATTACGGCGCATTCCGGTAGCAAACGCATTGATTTCAGGGGCATCGTAAATGCCGACTTCAGGCATGTCGATGCCAGCTTCCCTGGCATGTTTGCGCACGGTTTCGACCAGCCAGAATTCTGCGCTGGTCTCGGGAGACTCAATGACCCGGACCCCCATGGCACGTTTTGCCGACCATTTGGAGATGGCAAGCGAAATCAGTGCGCCGCCAAAGCCCATGATGGCCGCGAAGGCGAGCAGGGCGCCGAGGTTGAGTCCATGGGCGCCAAGATATGGCTGGATTCCAAGCAACCGGACGCTGATTGAGAGGACCAGCATGATGGCCAGGTTCGTGGCCAGGAACAGCAGGACTCGTTTCATGTTGGCAACCTTGTCAAAGGGGTAAATGATCGTTCAGACGGTAGAGTGACCGGGGTGCGGTATCGGCCGGATCAGCCAGCACAGAGCCGGACGCAAGGGGGTGGCCCCCGGTGCCGTAGTCGGCGCCGGGGCGATTTCCGTGACGCCGGGGGGAACCTGCTCCTGCTGTGTCTCCGAAAGGGGGGGGGAGGTGCGCAGGAGCAGGGCCGGAACCGGACGTGCCGCAAAAGGGACGTGTGGGTGGTTATGCAGCCGCGGGTGATTTGTTCTGGGCATGGCTCAGCAGGTAGGGCGGTTGTTATCTCGGAAATGTTCTCCGCGGACTCCGCTGGCATGCCGGTGTTCGCGCAGGCGTTCCAGCCGACGTGACAGGGTGCGTTCGCTGCGGTCTGCCGCTCTGTCGATCGCGACGTACAGATCGGTCTCGATGGTTTCGATAACGACAGGCGTATGACCGGGAAGCGGAATCTGGATGCAGCAACGTTTGCCAGGGCTACCCCGGCTACCGTTGATATCGGAAAGATCGACGCTGACCGACCGGACTTCGTGATTTGCCCAGCTAAGGGCGAATTGCAGACGCCGCTCCGTATGCTGGCGCAGTCCTTCGGTGAGTGCGAATCCTCGGGCCTGGATCTCGATGCGCATGATGCTCTCCTTGCCGGTTGAACATGGGAAAATCGTAGAGCCTTGATAAACATCCAACAAGTCGATTAAAGTTTGTTAAAACATCGAAAAAAACGATGTTTAAGGTTGGGGCAATCCAATCGAGCATGAGGTTGCCTGTGTCAGGAGGTTGCGTTGAGTCTCAATTACAAGCATTTGCGTTACTTCTGGGTGGTCGCCAAGACGGGAAGTATTGCGCGGGCTGCCGAGCAGCTGCACCTAACGCCGCAGTCAATCAGCGGCCAGTTGAGCGAGTTTGCGGAGGTGTTGGGGGTGACCCTGTTTCGGCGGATCGGTCGCCATCTGGAATTGACCGAAGCGGGCAGGCGTATGCTCGGTTATGCCGACGAAATTTTCGCGCTCGGTGATGAAATGCTCGATGTGGTTCGGGATCAGCAAACTGTGCTCAGCCTTCCATTGAGGGTCGGGGTGGCTGATTCCGTTTCCAAATCGGTGGCGTACCGGCTGCTCGAACCGGCGCTCGAGCTGGAAGAGCCGGTACGCCTGATCTGTCGGGAAGGGCGGCTCGCCTCGCTGCTCGCCGAGCTTGCCGTGCATCGGCTCGATGCGGTGATCGCAGATCAGACGATTCCCGGGCAACTCAATGTACGCGCCTTTAGCCACCTCCTTGGCGAGAGTACGCTGGACATCTTTGCGGCACCTGCGCTGTTGGCTGCTAACAAACGTTTTCCAGAAGTGCTTGATGGCATGCCTTTTCTGTTGCCGGGCGAGGATCATGCGATACGCATTCGCTTGCTGCAGTGGTTTGAGTCACGCGGGCTACGCCCCAGGATTGTCGGTGAGTTCGAAGACAGTGCCCTGATGAAGGCCTTCGGCCAGGCCGGGGCAGGTGCCTTTGCCGCGCCGTCGGCCATTGCTGCCCATATCCAGCAGCAGTATGGCGTCGAGGTAGTGGGCAAGGTCGATGACGTAATTGAGCGCCTGTACGTGATTTCTGCCGAACGGCGCTTGAGTCATCCGGCCATCGTGGCCATCCACGAGGGGGCGCGGGAGAATGTTTTTGCGCAGACCGAGCAGAAAACGTTGAGGTCAGGGGGGTGAATTTCGGATTGTTGTTTCTTTTTTGACTTTTTGGTGTTTTATGTGCAATCCTTGTCAGGTGCGTTTGGCGGCTGGCGAGTGGTTTGCCGGTTGATCAAGCTTTTTCGATAGGTTTTGCCGCGTCGTTTGAATTGACGCTAACGATTAGCATCAAGGATACTCGCGGGTTTCGTTGCATGTTTTTTGTGGAGAAACAGATGATTGAGCGCTTGAGCGGTAATGAACTGGTGGCCCTGGTGCGCCGCGTGTTCCAGCCCAAGATCGATGAAAAGAGCATCGCCATTCTGGTGGACCTGCCTGATGCAGTCGTTGGCGATAACCCGGACTGGGAGGCCCGTCGTGCCACGGCACTCGAGTGGTCGACTCTGCTGAACGAACACGCCGCCGATCTGGACGGTATGAAGACCACGCTGGTCCTCTATCGCAACGCACATACGAACAACGGCAATCTGCCTGACACGTGCTGGATCTACACGGGCGGTGATCTGCCGGCAACCGCCGAGTGCCTGGATGCGGCCAAGGCCATCCCCTTCGCGGATGTGTATGCCAAGTATCCGATCATGCTGGTGCCGACCCAGTTTTCGGCCACCGCGCCGCTTAAGATGGCGGCCAAGCAATATCCCTTCCGGGCAGCGACGATGGGCGGCTTCCGTCACGACATGGTGCCCGCCTTGCGCATCGATTACACCGAGGTGAATCGTCGCGTGAATTACCTGAAAAATGTGCTCGACAAGGCCAGCGGCGCCGACATCGTCTTTTCGCTGCCCGATGGCGAAGCAAAGCTGCACCTCGACCTGCGCTTCCGTAGCGCGCATTCGTCGAGCGGCCTGCTGCCCAAGACGGGTGCGGCCGGGAACCTGCCTTCCGGCGAAGCCTACATCGTTCCCTACGAGGGTGAGAACGAACCGAGCCGCACGCAAGGCGTGATGCCGGTGCAGTTCGGCAAGGAAATCGTGCAGTACCGCATCGAGAACAACAAGGCGGTTGAAGTGACCTCGCAAGGCGAAGCCTCCCAGAAGGAAGCTGCCCTGCTGGCGGCCGAACCGGCGTACGGCAATATTGCCGAACTCGGTCTCGGGGTGCTTGCCGCCTTCGGTATCAAGCCGATTGGCAAAGTGTTGCTCGACGAAAAGCTGGGCATGCACATCGCCTTTGGCCGCAGTGAGCACTTTGGCGGTCAAGTTGGTCCGGATGCGTTCAGCAAGCCGGAAGCCGTGATTCACATCGATCGTGTCTATGTGCCGGAAATGCAGCCTGACGTGGGTGTGAAAGTAGTGGATATTGTTCTTGAAGAGGGTACAATCCTGCCTCTTATGCGAGACGGCGAATACGTCGTCGATTTCGCCTGAAACCGAGCGTGAGCAAATAGCTCACGTGGGTCGCCGAATTGCTTCGGCGACCCGGTTCAGCCAAAGATCGAAAAACTAAACGGCAAAGTCGGCGCGCACGCGAACGACGATTGACCGGAGTGGAAAACGTTTAGCTTGCCCTGCGCTGATACGGACAGTATCCGTTTTCCTATGGGAGGAATTGCGTGAAAATCAGGGCCATCCATATTGGGCGGGTCAGTATCCCCCTCAAGAAGCCATTCATCACTGCCTTGCGCCGAGTGGATTCGGCCGAGGACATCGTCATCCGCATCGAGACGGACGGCGGCGAAGTCGGCTTCGGGAATGCACCACCCACTGCCGTTATTACCGGCGATAGCCAGGATTCGATCATCGCGGCGATCCGCGACACGCTTGGACCGCGCCTCATCGGCCAGGATGTGGAAAACCTCGAAGGCATCATGAGCATCCTCGATGCCGGGATGCTGCACAATCATTCCGCCAAGGCGGCACTCGATATCGCCGTCTACGATCTCTTCGCACGCCGCTACGGCATGCCGCTCTATAAACTCTTCGGCGGTTTTCGCACAGCCCTCGAGACTGACCTGACGATCAGTCTCAAAGACCCTGAGGATATGGTGCGTGATTCGCTGTCGGCGGTCAGCGAGGGGTTTACCGCGCTCAAGCTCAAGGTGGGTAACGATCCGGTACTTGATTTTGCCCGGGTGCGCGCCATCCGCGATGCGGTGGGGGATGGCGTGGCCATTCGTCTTGACGCGAATCAGGGCTGGGGCGCCAAGGAAGCGGTGCGCATCATCCGCCGCTTCGAGGCCGAGGGCCTGGGCATCGAACTCATCGAACAACCCGTCAAGGCGCATGACCTGGACGGGCTCAAGTACGTCACCGATCATGTCGAGACCGACATCATGGCCGACGAATCGGCCTTCGGTCCGTACGAAGTCTTCAAACTGCTTTCCCTGCGCGCCTGCGATCTGCTGAGCATCAAGCTGATGAAGGCGGGTGGTCTGCACAACGCGCTCAAGATTGCGCACTTCGCCGAGACGCTGGGCGTGCAGTGCATGATGAGTTGCATGCTGGAGAGCAAGATAGGCATTACCGCCGCGGCAAGCCTTGCGGCGGGCAAAAAAATTGTGACTCGCGCCGATCTCGATACGGCGGTCCTCCTGGCCGAGGATCCTGTGTGCGGTGGCGTGAGTTTCAATGGAAACCAGCTGATCATTCCGGAGGCTCCGGGGCTGGGCATTACCGACATCTCGGGCTGTATTCCAATAACAACTATAAATTGAGTGTCGGCGCGTCATCATTGTCATTAATCGCAACACAAAATTAGCGGGGTGATATTTTGGGTATCGTCATTTCTTTACTCGTGACAATCTGGGCGGGTTATTTCATCGTCAAGAAATACAAAGCACAGGCCGTCCTTTTCATCGCAGGTTTTGCGCTCATGTTCGCGGCCGTCGGCCTCGGTCTGGGCACCATCCTGCCTGCCAAGCAGAGTACCGGTCTGGTGCTCTTTGACGCGTTCGAGTTCATCAAGAACACGCTGAGCTCGCGCGCCGCCGGTCTGGGCCTTAACATCATGGCCGTGGCCGGTTTTGCTCGCTACATGGACCACATCGGCGCCAGCAAGGCGCTGGTGCATGCCACCATCAAGCCCTTGCTGCTGCTCAAGTCGCCGTACATCGTGATGGCCGCGACCTGGGTGCTCGGCATGTTCCTGGGTCTCGCGATCAACAGTGCTTCGGGCCTGGCCATGCTGCTCATGGTGACGGCTTTCCCGATCCTGATCAGCCTCGGCGTGAGCCGTCTGTCGGCTGTTGCAGTTATCGCTACCACGCTCTGTCTGGACTGGAGCCCGAGCGATACCGGCACGCTGCTGACCGCCAACACGGCCGGGATCGATCCGGTCGAGTACTGGGTCAAGTATCAGGTGCCAATTACCGCCTGGGTTATCCCGGTGGTTGCTGCGGCGCACTTCTTCACCCAGCGCTGGATGGACAAGCGTGACGGTCACGTGGTCCAGCCGGTCGAGCTGACCCCGCACGTCAATGCCGACGGCACCGTTGAGAAACTGCCGCCCAAGTTCTACGCACTCCTGCCGCTCGTGCCGCTGGCCCTGATCCTGGGCTTCAGCAAGTACGCGATCGAATCGGTGAAGATGAACATCATCATCGCCATGATGATCGGCCTGGCAGTCGGCATGATCGTTGAGTTCATCCGCCTGCGTGACGGCAAGAAGGTCATGAATGACATTCAGGTCTTCTTCGACGGCCTGGGCATGCAGATGGCCAACGTCATTACCCTGATCGTCGCCGGCGAAACTTTCGCCAAAGGTTTGCAGACGATCGGCACCATCGACGCGATCATCCACGGCGCACAGGTGTCCGGCTTCGGCGCCGCCGGCATGATCCTCGTGACTACCGGCATCATCATCGTCTGCTCGATCATCATGGGCTCCGGCAATGCGCCGTTCTTTGCCTTCGCGGCAATGATTCCGGGCGTGGCGGCGAAAATGGGTGTGGCTCCCGTGGTCATGCTCCTGCCGATGCACTTTGCCGCCAGCTCGGCGCGCGCCATGTCGCCGATTACCGCGGTGATCGTCGTGGCCTCGAGCATGGGTAATGTTTCGCCCTTCGATGTGGTCAAGCGAACCGCTATACCGATGACAGCGTCGTTGATCACATTGATCATCGCCAACTTCGTGATGTTCTACTGAACCAACGATGCGCTGGCGCCATGATGCATCGTCGTGGCGCCAAATCGCAAAAACCGCACTTCGGTGCGGTTTTTTTTCGTGTTGTGCACAAAGAAATCAAGATGCACTAGAATCAAAACGTTACGGAGTCGCGTTGCACCCAATAAACATAAGAAATTAGAGGAACTGCCATGAAGACCAAGTGTGTACGCTGGGCTTGCTGTTGTGGCCTGGCCTTGTTGCTTACCGTTTCGCGCCTCGCTTCCGCCGAGACCCTCGAGGTTTATACCGGCGAATGGATTCCGTATAACTACCAGGAAGGCAAGGAGGTCAAAGGGATCTCGACCGAGATTTTGCGCGCGACGTGTGCCGAGGCAAAACTGACGTGCAACATCAATTACTATCCCTGGGTTCGGTCCTACAAGACCGTGCAATCGACCCGCGACACCCTGCTGCATACCGTGGCCAGGAAGCCGGAGCGCGAAAAGGACTTCATCTGGATTGGCCCCATCCTGCCGCGCGAGACCTTCATTTATGCCCGGGCCAGCCTAGAGAAGAAGCCTGAGAACATCAAGGATCTGTCGGCGCTGCGCGTCGGTACCGTGCGCGGTGAAGCGGCGACCAAAGACCTTGAGGAAATCGGGTTGCCCAGCAATGCGATGGTTGTTCTGTCATTGAACGTTGATGTGCTGCGCATGATGACGCGCGGCATGATCGACGCGATGGTCGATACCGAAATCGGTATGGCCTGGAATCTGCGCAATGCCGGCCTTTCGCGTGAACAGGTGGTGCGCGTGATGCCGCTCAGTAACGTCGGCGCCTATTATTTCGGACTCAATCCCGGCTCGGACCCCGAGTTGGCCGCGCGCCTGCAAGGCGCCGTTGACCGACTCCAACGCGCGGGAAAAATCAACGCCATCATGCGTAGATTCCTGGTGGCAGATTGAATCGAATCGCGTCAAAAAAAACCGGCCAGTGGCCGGTTTTTTTGTTTCTTTCTTCCGCTGAGCAAACGCTAAAAAAGCGCGTGGGACGCAGTGCTAGGCCCCCGTGCAGCGAGCAAGACATGTCAAGGCGGAGGACGTGGGCCGGGCATCAGGCAGCGCTGCCGATATTTCCCACCGGCTGGCGCAGCCATTGTTTCAACGTATCTACTAAAGGATCATCCCGGCCCCGACCGTGTTGTTGCTGCTTTCATCGATGACGATGAAAGCGCCGGTGGCTCGGTTGGCCTGGTAGGCGTCGACGAAGAGCGGTTGCGCCAGCTTGAAGCGCAGGCGCGCGATGTCGTTCATCGCCAGTTGTTCGGCCGGCCCCTGCGCCAGGGTGTTGATGTCCAGGCGGTAGTCGATGCCGGCGAGGAGAGCTTTTGTTTCGCGCGTGGTGTGGCGGATGAGGTACTTGCGGCGCGGGTCGAGAGGCGACTCCGAGAGCCAGCAAAGCATGGCTTCGAGTTCGCGCACGCTGCGTGGCGCTTCGGCGGGCCTGACGATCATGTCGCCGCGCGAGATGTCGATATCGTGCTCGAGGAGCAGGGTGACCGACTGTTCAACCTCGGCCACCGGCAAGGAACCTTCGAGAACGCGGATGTCCCGTACGCGGCTCCGGCGCTCCGAAGGCAGCACCAGGACTTCCTCGCCGACGGCGATGCTGCCGGCTTCGACACGCCCCATGAAGCCGCGGTAGTCATGCAGTTGCGGATTGGCCGAGTCCTGCGGCCGGCAGATGTATTGCACCGGGAAGCGGAAGGGCTCGGCGTGCTCCTGGTGTGCCGTTCCGGCGCCTTCCAGCAACTCGATCAGCGTCGGGCCGGTGTACCAGTCGAGGCGCTCGCCGCGTTCGACGATCATGTCGCCGTTCAGTGCCGACAGAGGGATGAAATGCACGTCGTCGATCCCGAGCTGGCGGGCGAAGGTGAGGTAGTCATCCATGATCCGGATGAACGCTTCGCGCGAATAGTCGACGAGGTCCATCTTGTTGATCGCCACCACGAGGTGTGGGATGCCGACGAGGTGCGCAATGCAGGAGTGCCGCCGGGTCTGCGTCAGTACGCCTTTGCGCGCGTCGACGAGGATGATCGCCAGATCGGCGGTTGAGGCGGCGGTGACCATGTTGCGCGTGTACTGCTCATGCCCCGGCGCGTCGGCGATGATGTACTTGCGTGTGCCGGTGGTGAAATAGCGGTAGGCGACGTCGATGGTGATGCCCTGTTCGCGCTCGGCCTGCAGCCCGTCGGTGAGCAGCGAGAGATCCAGGGCGGTGAGGCCGCGCTTCTGCGAGGTGCGTTCGATGGCGTTAAGGGTATCGGCCAGGATGGCCTTGGTGTCGTAGAGTAGGCGGCCGATCAGTGTGCTCTTGCCGTCGTCGACGCTGCCGCAGGTCAGAAAGCGCAGCAGGCCGTTGT
>CAZHFS010000080.1:0-10254 GCA_964531885.1 uncultured Propionivibrio sp. | reverse complement strand
TTGGCATAGTCGCCGGATAATTCGGCTTCAATTGCCAGCGGCGAACCATCGGAGGGGTGAGCCAGGCAGAGGCGTGTGCAAGCCAATAGCATGCGATGAGAGCCGAACAGAGTCTGGAACAGCCGGTTGTGTTTTCCCTTGCCGTATGTGGCATCCCCGATGATCGGGTGGGATAGGTGTTTGAGGTGGCGGCGCAGTTGGTGGCGACGCCCGGTTTCTGGCGTGAGCTCAAGCAGGGCGTAGCGGCTTGTCGGGTAACGATCCACGGCGTAGGGCAGCTCGGCCACCGCCAGGCGGCGGAACCGGGTGAGTGCTGGTTGGGCCTCCGCAGTGGCATTGGCAGGAAGGTATTCGTAGTCGTCGGGACGGCGCGTGAGCGGATGGTCAATCAGCCCGCTCTCAGGGGGATGGCCGCGCACGACGGCCAGATAGGTTTTCTCGACCAAACGGGCTTCGAACTGGGTCGCCAGCTCACGTGCCGTTGCGCTGTCAAAGGCAAAGAGCAGCACGCCCGAAGTGCCTCGGTCAAGGCGATGGGCGGGGTAAACCCGCCGCCCGATCTGGTCGCGCAGGAGTTGGACAGCAAAGCGCGTTTCGCGGCGGTCGATATCGCTGCGGTGGACGAGCAGGCCCGACGGCTTGTCGATGGCGATCAGTCGTTCATCCCGGTAGAGGATGCGCAGAGGCGGTTCGGCAGCGGGTGGTGGCAATGCGGGAGAGAGCATGTGTCAGGAGGCGGGAAAGTCGCCGTCGACATAAAACCAGCGCCCATCTTCGCGGACGAAACGGCTGATTTCATGCAGCCGGTAGGCCCGGCCGCCGATCTTGTAGCGCGCCACGAACTCGACCGTGCCGCGTTCCCCCTCCATGCTGGCGTGGCGAATCTCCAGACCCAGCCAGCGGGTCTTAGGGTCGTGCTCCAGATCGGAAGGACATGTACTCGGGTGCCAGGTGGTACGCAGGTAATCGAGGTCGCCACGGACATATGCCCTGTAGCGGGAACGCATCAGGGCTTCAGGCGTTGCTGCGCCGCAGCCGCCGGCCCGACGTTCAGCGCTGTGCGCTGCACAGCAGGCGGATTCGGGGCGGCCGCTTGCGCACGGGCAAGACGGCTCGGCCGGGTCAGTGGGCCTTGCCATGGCCGTGTGCGGCAGGCGCGCCGTCGTGCGGTTTGCGGACGGGGGCGTCGATACGCTGCGAACTGCCGTCATCGAATGTGAGCATGATGGGTACAGCGTCGCCTTCCTTGAGCGGGGCTTTCATGTCGATCAACATGATGTGGTAACTGCCTGGCTTGAGTTCGGCCTGGCCGCGCGCCGGGACCGAAATTTTGTCGACGGCGACCATCTTCATCATGCCTTGCTCATTGACATGGTTATGGAGTTCGACACTACGGGCGACCGGGCTGTCGGCCCGGATCAGTGCGCGATCAACGGGATGGGAGTTATGGATGCGCATGAACGCTCCCGTGGCCTGGGCGTTCGGTGGGGCGAGCCGAACGTAAGGGGCTTCGATGCGCAGCGCGGCAGGTTCGGCAGCCATCAGGGAGGCCGGGGTCAGCGTTGCCAGGGCGAGTCCGGCCAGGAGGGCGCGACGGTACATGGAATACCTTTTCGGAGTGAGCATTGAGTTATTTGTCAGGTATGGTTGCCAAGCGTGCGCGGATCATAGCAACGATCTCGCTGGCGGGGGAAGCGTGCGGCAGGCGTCCGGCCAGCTTTCCGTCCGGGCCGATGACGTAAGTATAGGAAGAGTGGTCGACGGCATAAGGCGCCCCGTCGCGTGCCTTCTGTTTCATGTAGCGGGCGCCATAGAGTCGTGCCACAGCAGCAATTTCCTGCGGTGTCCCGGTGAGGCCGACAATGGCCGGGTGGAAAAACGGGGCGTAGGAGCGCATGACCTCAGTGGTGTCGCGCTCGGGGTCGACACTGATGAAAAAGGCGCGAACTTCCTTGAGTTCTTCCGGCGTCAGGGCACCGAGGGCTTGTGCTACCAGCACCAGCGACGTGGGACAGACATCCGGACAGAAGGTGTAGCCAAAATAGAGCAGAACCACCTTGCCGCGCTGGTCGGCGAGTGCGACCTGGCCATCCGGCCCGCGCAGGATGAAATCGCCTCCTTGTGCAACCGGCTCGGCATCGAGACGCTGGTGCGTTTGCTTGTCGGTTTGCCCTTGCGGGGTCCAGAAGAAAGCCAGCCAGACGAGCAGGGCGGCCAGGGTGGCGATCAGGGTCAGCCAGAGCGTTTTGCGATCCATGGAGTAGTTCAGTGTGCAGGTAATTCGAAATGGAAGGGCACAATGTATGGCCCGGACGACGTGTCGATCAGCACACTGGCCGACCAGAGCATCCGGCCACTCACGCAGATGGGCAGCATCCCTTGCCCGGTAAAGAGCGTTGCCGACTGTTCAGACGAGGTGAGCCGAATCCGGTTGATTCCCATGCGCATATCGACTCCGTCGAAATCGACGTCAACCTGTCTGGCCTGGACGCCTGTCACCTGTACCGAGAGAGTGAAGGGCTGAAGTGGCCGGATCGGATTGGGTGCGGCGCGTACAACGACGCGGCCGTTGCCAGGCAGCCTTGCCTCGCAGGGCTGTTCAGCAGGATGGCAGCGGATTGGGGCCTGGGCAGTGCCGGCCGGAGCGAGCAATCCGGGCAGCAGCTTGTAGGCCAGCACGCCGAGGATGGCTAAGGCTAGGGCAAGCGCAAGGCGTGGGAGAAGGGTGGGCATCGGGCGTCGCCAGGGTGAATGTGTCATTATCCATCGAAACCATCACGATGGCTTGCGTGGCACGCTGTGATGCCTTGGCGTTCTGCGTTTCTGCCACCATAATGGAATTGTTTTATTTTGGTGTTCCCGTAATGTCAGAAACCACTGCCGACGACGCTCTCGGGTATCGGCTGCTCACCGATTGTCAGCACGATTTCCCGCTCTGCGCCACGCCATTTGCCGAACTGGCAAAGCGCTTGGGAGTAAGCGAAGGAGAGGCTCTCGGGCGCTTGTCCCGCTTGCGCCGGGAGGGGCGGATTGCTCGCGTCGGCGCCGTTTTTGCACCGAAACGCATTGGCGCAAGTACGCTGGTTGCCGTGGCAGTGCCGGCCGCCGATCTGACGGCTGTCATCGAATGCGTCGGGCGCTTCCCCGAGGTTAACCATCTGGTTGTGCGCGAACACCGATTCAACCTGTGGTTTGTCGTCACGGCCGGAGGGGAAGGGCGTCTTGAGGCGGCGTTGTCAGCCATCGAAACGGCATGCATGCTGCCGTTGCTGCGCCTGCCGTTGCTCGGCGATTTGCGACACCCGGGCGATTCCCCAGAGTTGGCGGAGGACAAGGTCGGGATTTGCGGTGTACCGCGCCCTGCGGATCCGCTGGACGAAATCGGGCGGCGTCTCGTGATGGTTCTGCAGGAAGGGTTGCCCTTGCTGGCCAGGCCTTTTTCCGTTCTGGCGAGCCGGGTGGGTTGTGACGAAGGCGAGGTGATCAGCCGTATCCGGAACTGGCTGACGGTTGGGGTGATCAAGCGCTTTGGCGTGGTGTTGCGCGCAGCAGGCAAGTCGAATGATGCGCAGGCCCTGTGGGTGCTCGATGTGCCGGATAGCGAAGTGCCTGACGTGGCTCGTCGACTGGCCGGGGATGCCGGTCCGGTTCTGTGTTATCTGCGTCCGCGTGTGCTGCCCGACTGGCCATACAATTTATTTTGTACGATGAGCGGGAGTTCACGTGCGGTGATTACTGCCGCCATCGCCGCTGCCCGCAGCGGTTTTGGACTGGAGGCCTATCCCGAAGCCGTGTTGCATGATCTCGGCTATACCCCGCTGGCCTTATCCGGTGGGCAATCTGCGTGACTTATTCCCTTCTTTGAGACGTCATGGCGCGCTAGACTGTGCGCCATGGGAGAAGTGAATCTAGAAGAGCATTCTAACGATGCCCCGGATCTTGGGGCGTGCGGTTCTTGTGCGCGGTGCATGCATGCTGTTCCGCTGCGTGGACGAAGCGAACTCGTGTGCCTTGCCTATCTTGCGGTCTGCCGGCACGATGACGGGGTTGTTTGCGCGGAGTTCGAACAGCGCTCGCAGCGCAGCGCGTTGATACAGTCTCTGGCGAGCACAGTTTTTTCCGGGTAGATCGGCCCCTGTTGCGGTGGAGCAGAACGACTTTCGGAGAATGCACGGGCAGAGAGGATAGGTTGCCCGATGCCTTTTGGGGTCAGCCAATGACTCAGCCAACAAAGACAAGGCCGCCGGGGTATTGCCCCGGCGGCCTTGTTCTTAGGTACTGTCGTTGGCTTAAGCCTGCGCGACCCGCTGGGCGATGTGGGCCAGTGCCTCTTCGATCTGGTCGATGAGGATCAGGCACAGGTCGCCTTCCTTGAGTTCTTCGAGGGCGGTGTCGATCGCCAGGAATTCGCCGTGGATCTCGCAAATGTCCTTGGTACGAGTCGCGCCTTGCAGCCCCTCGCGGAGCAGTGCTAGGACTTCCCCGTCGGCCCGTCCGCGCTGGCACTGATCCTGATAGAGCACGACGCGGTCAAAGGATCCGCCGAGAATCTGGGTCTGTTGCCGGATATCCTCGTCGCGTCGGTCGCCTGCACCGCTGATGACCACCGTGCGCCGACGGTTGGCTTTGCTGGGCATGCGGTCAATGGCGTCCGCGAGTGCCTGGATGGCGTCAGGGTTGTGACCGTAGTCGGCGATCAGGGTGGCGCCCTTGTAGCTGAAGACGTTGAAACGACCGGGCGCAGTCTGCTCGTCATTGACGAAACCGGCGAGCCCCGCTTTGATCACGTCCCAGGGCAGACCGAGCGCCCACCCGGCACCGAGCGCTGCCATGGCGTTCTCGATCTGGAACCCGATGGCGCCACCGGCGGTGACCGGAATGTCGGCGAGCGGAACGCGAAACTCCGTCGTGCCTTCGAGGGCGACGATTGCATCACCGTCGAGGTAGATGATGCGTTTGCCTTTGGCACGGTGCATGGCCATGGGCGGGAGGTTGCGGTCACAGGCGAAGAAGATCACTTTGCCAGGGCAGGAATCGGCCATCTTGACGACCAGTGGGTCGGCGGCGTTGAGCACGGCGTAGCCGGTATCAGGCTTCACGTTCTGCACGATGACCCGTTTGACGACCGACAGATCCTCGACGGTTGTGATGAAAGAGAGACCGAGGTGGTCGCCCTTGCCGATATTGGTCACCACGGCGACGTCGCAACGGTCGAAGCCGAGGCCTTCGCGCAGGACGCCGCCACGTGCCGTTTCCAGCACGGCGGCATCGACGTCCGGGTGGAACAGGACGTTACGCGCACTCTTCGGGCCGCTGCAGTCACCGGTATCGATGCGTTTGCCCTGGACGTATACGCCGTCGGTGCTGGTCATCCCGACACGCTTGCCGTCGTTCTCGAAGATGCTGGCGATCAGACGCACGGTGGTCGTCTTACCGTTGGTGCCGGTGACGGCGACCACCGGGATGCGAGCATCGTCGCCGTCAGCGAACATGCTGGCGACAATCGCTTCGCCGACCGCACGGCCCTTGCCGTACGAGGGCTGCAGGTGCATGCGCAGGCCCGGTGCAGCGTTGATCTCGACGATGCCCCCGCCTTGTTCTTCGAGCGGACGCAGGACGTTGTTGCAGACGATGTCGACGCCCGCGATGTCGAGGCCGACCATTTGTGCCGCCGTGATGGCGCGTGCGGCGAATTCCGGATGCACGTCGTCGGTGACGTCGGTGGCCGTGCCGCCGGTCGACAGGTTGGCATTGTTGCGCAGGACGACACGCTGGCCCTTGGCCGGAATCGACTCGGCAGAAAGCCCATCGACGGCCAGGCGGGCCAGGGCGATGTCGTCGAAACGGATCTTGGTGAGCGAGGTGGCGTGGCCTTCGCCACGGCGCGGGTCGCTGTTAACCTGCTCAACCAACTGCCGGACGGTGTGCACGCCGTCGCCGATCACCAGAGGCGGGTCGCGGCGCGCTGCGGCCACGAGCTTGTCGCCGATGACCAGAATGCGGTAGTCATGGCCGGGCAGGTAGCGTTCGACGATCACCTCGCGGCTGATCTTGCGTGCCACGGCGTAGGCCTTCTCGATTTCGGCCTTCTCGGAAAGATTGACGGTGACCCCTTTGCCCTGGTTGCCGTCCTGCGGCTTGACCACGACCGGCGTGCCGATTTCCTGGGCAGCTTGCCAGGCATCGTCGGCATCCTTGACCGGACGGCCGATCGGTACCGGGACGCCAGCGGCGTGGAGCAGGGATTTGGTGAGCAGCTTGTCTTGAGCGATGGCCTCGGCTACGGCGCTGGAGGCATCGGTTTCGGCGGCCTGGATGCGGCGTTGTTTACTTCCCCAGCCGAACTGCACGAGGCTGCCCTGGGTCAGGCGGCGGTAGGGGATGTTGCGGGCCACAGCAGCATAAACGATGGAGCCGGTGCTGGGCCCCAGGCGCACGTCCTCATCGAGGTCGCGCAGGCTGTGCAGTGCGGCGGCGAGGTCGAAGGGGGCGTCGGCCAGCGCAGCGTCGATCAGTTCGCGCGCCAGTTTCAGGGCCAGGCGACCGACGTCTTCTTCGCTGTATTCGACGGCGACCTGGAAGGTACCGGTCTCGATGGTCTGGGTCGTACGGCTGAAGGTGACCGGGCAGCCAGCCTGTGCCTGCAGCCCGAGGGCGGCATATTCGAGGATGTGCGCCAAACTAACCACCTCGGCCGCCATGGCTGGCTGCAGCAGGTCGATTTCCGGGAAGCGCTCGCGCATACGGGCTTCAAAACCCGGCAGGTGGTTGATGTCTCGTTCGTCTTCGCTGCAGGAGACAATGGCTTCGATCGCCGTGTGTCGGCTCCACAGGTTCGGGCCGCGCAGCGCCCGGATTCGGGATACTTCCATGAATGGTGTCCTCTGGTTTCGCGTTCTTGAGGGGCGTGGTGTCGTTGGGTCCGCGGTTAACTCTCGCTGTGCATACCGGGGACATACGTCTCGATGCCGGTGCGCATGATGTCGGGCGAGATGCCGAGCGCCCAGGCCGCGGCAACCGCAGCGAGCACGTTTTCGGTCTGTTCGCGGTTGCTGCCGCCTTCGGTGATCGGGATGTCGGCGAGGCGGGCAAGCGCCGTTTCACCTTGGGCCGTGGCCAGCATGATCTGGCCGTAGCGCACGATGACCGCGCGGTGTCCTTGTTCGAGGTGCGCGGTAATCGCCGGCAGATCGGCGTCGAAGGCAAAAAAGATCGTTTCGCCATCGCACAGTTCGGCCATGTCGACGAGCATGGGCTCGCTGGCATTGAGTACGGCGGCGCCTTTCTTGAGCACCAGGTCGATCTGGGTGCGCATCAGGTTGAAGAGCTGTTTTTCCGTTTCGGTGTACAGGCGGCCGAGGTGGCGCGCCGGGTCGACGTTGGTGATCACGCCGATCTGGCAACGGTCGTAGGCCAGTCCTTCGGTGAGGATGCTGTCGCCGCCGTTTTCAAGCACGGCCGCTTCGACGGCGCGATTGAGCAGGATGCGGTGTGCCGATTCCCAGTTGGCGCAGTCGCGCTGACTGGAGCGGCGCTGGTCGAGGAACAGACCGTCGCTGCAGGCGAGTCCGGTATGCTTGCCCGAGAGGGTGAGCAGGCGGGCGATCAGGTGGCAGACCGTGGTCTTGCCGTAGCTCCCGGATACGCCGACCAGCGGGATGCGGCCGTCAGTTCCGTGCGGGAAGAGGTGTTCGACGATGGCCTGGCCGACTGGTCGGGGCTTGCCTACGCCAGGTTTCAAGTGCATCAGGAGACCGGGGCCGGCGTTGACTTCGACAATGGCGCCGCCTTGAGCGCTCAGCGGCTTGGAAATGTCCTCGCACACGAGGTCGACACCGGCGATGTCGAGGCCGACGATGCGTGCGGCGAGGGAGGCAGCTTCCGCTGTCTCGGGGTGCACGTCGTCGGTGACGTCAAATTCGTGGTTGGCGTTACGCTGGATGAGCACGTCGCGGCCTTCGGCCGGGATCGAATCGGCGTCCAGGTTCTGGCGCGAGAGTTCGATGCGCGCTGCCGAATCGATGCGGATGTAGGAGAGCGGATGGTTTTCGCTCGAGCCGCGGCGCGGATCGCAGTTGATCTGCGTTTCGATCAGCTCGCGCACCGTCGATTTGCCATCGCCGATGACCTTGACCACATCGCCACGGTTGGCAGCGACCATCTTGCCGCCAATGATCAGCAGACGATGCTCGGAACCGGGAATCGAGCGCTCGACGATGACGCCGCTGCCTTCGTCCACCGCGACCGTGTAAGCCTTTTCGATTTCTTCGCGCGTATTGAGGTCGATGAACACGCCACGGCCATGGTTGCCGTCGGTGGGTTTGACGCAGACCGGGAAGCCGATGTCCTGTGCTGCTTCCCAGGCGTCTTCCGGACTTTCGACCTCGCGCCCTTCGGGGATTGGTACGCCGCAGTTGCCGAGCAGCGATTTGGTGAGGTCCTTGTCGCGTGAAATGCCTTCGGCGATGGCGCTGGTGCGGTCGGTCTCGGCGGTCCAGATGCGGCGCAAGGCGGCACCGTGGCCAAACTGTACGAGGTTGCCGGTTTCGAGCAGGCGGATGTAGGGGATGTCGCGGTCGTCGGCGGCATCGACAATGCTCGCCGTTGACGGGCCGAGGCAGCGCGAATCGGATAGATCGGAAAGCTCTTCGACGACGGCGTCGACATCGAAGGGGCGGTCTTCCATGGCGGCCATGATCAGTTCGCGCGCATGGTGCAGCGCGGCGCGGGTCACGTCCTCCTGCCAGGCCCGGACGATGACCTTGTAGACTCCGCGCGGCCCGACTTCGCGTGCCTTGCCGAAGCCGCCGGGCAACCCGGCGAGATTCTGCAATTCGAGCGTGACGTGCTCCAGGATGTGCGCAGGCCAAGTGCCCTCTTCGAGACGACGGACAAACCCGCCGCGTTCACCGTAGCTGCAACGGTGTTCGATCAGAGAAGGCAGCATCGCCTTGAGTCGGTCAACGTAGCCCGGGATCGTGTTCGACGGGCAATCTTCAAGATCGCCGATGTCAACGATGGCTTCCAGAACCGGACGGTAGGTCCAGATGTTGGGGCCGCGCAGGTGGCGGATTTCCAAGAATTTGATGTCTTTGCTCATGGCGTCATTAAGGACTGGTGAATCCGGATTATCGCGAGAATAACGCAAGGGGTGCGTTTTGGATTACTCGTTCGTAACTTACAGGAAGCGATCCAGGAACTTGCGGCTTTGCGCATCGAGTGCGCCGCGATCCCGGATCAGGTAATGAATGCCGTGGGTGTCGGCGATCAGCAGGGCAGGCGGCGTGAGGCGGCGGATGTCTTCCTCGCCCTTGAGCACCAGATCGGTCTCGCCGCGGTTGGTGGCGACGCGCCAGGTGCTTGGCGTGGCGAAACTCGAAACGCTGATGATGCGGCTGATCACCGGCATGAATTCGCGGATCGCAAGTTCGTCGGCAACAATCTCGGCCAGCCCTGCGGGCAGTGCTTCGATGCGTTCGATCCAGGCCAGTTCGTGACCATGCGCATCGACGAGGGCGATGCCGTCCTCGGGGGCGCTGATCGGGAAGGCGCGGACCGGGACCACGCCTTCGTGTCGTTCGCCGGCGGCATCGATCAGCACCAGTCGACCCGAGGCATCACGCTGGAGTTGATAGTCGGCAGAGGCAGGCAGGCTCATTCGCGGTCTCCTTCGTCCTTGCCGGAAAAATCGCCCCGGCTGATGTTGCCCTCGCTATCGACGTTGCGCGCCTGAGCCTGATAGAGGCGGTAGTAATGCCCTTCCTTGGCCATCAGTTCGTCGTGGCTGCCAAGTTCGACGAGGTTGCCGCGGTCGAGGACGACGAGGCGGTTGGCGTTACGCAGGGTCGACAGGCGGTGCGCGATGGCGATGGTGGTGCGGCCGCGCACGAGGTTGTCGAGCGCTTTCTGGATTTCCTTCTCGGTCGTCGTGTCGACTGACGAGGTGGCTTCGTCGAGGATCAGGATCTTCGGGTCGATGAGCAGGGCGCGGGCAATGGAAATGCGCTGGCGCTCACCGCCCGAGAGCGACTGACCTCGCTCTCCGACCAGCGAGTCGTAGCCGTGCGGCAGGCGCAGGATGAATTCGTGCGCATGCGCGGCACGGGCCGCGGCGATGATTTCCGCGCGCGTGGCCTCGGGTTTGCCGTAGGCGATGTTCTCGGCGATGGTGCCGAAGAAGAGGAAGGGCTCCTGCAGCACGAGGCCGATGTTGCGCCGGTATTCGGCGACCGGCAGGGAGCGGATGTCGACGCC
>CAZHFS010000079.1:0-10391 GCA_964531885.1 uncultured Propionivibrio sp. | reverse complement strand
CGATCGCCATCTTCAAGAACAGCCCGAACAAGGACGCCGCGATCAAATTCGTCGATTTCATGATTTCCAAGGAGGCGCAGCAGATCATCTCCGATGAAGGCACGATGCCGGTGCGTCTCGATGTCAAAACCAGCACCAAGTACAACCTGCCGACCGTTGAAGAGGCTAAGAAGCGTGCCATCAAGATCGATTACGCAAATATCATGAATAACAAGGAGCACAACGTCAAAACGTTCACCGACATCATGCAGAAGCGGAAGTAATCTGACTTGGCGTGGCACTTGCCGCAAGGCAGGTGCCAAGCGGTTACAGATTCGTAGTGCCGAGCGCCCAGCATTTGGGCGCTCTTTTCTTGGGGCAAGCGTTGCGTAGGGGGAGAAAGGTGTGTTGCCGGAGTGAGGCTGGGCGAACGATAATGGTGCGTTGCGACGCTCAAGGAGTTGTTTGATGAACCCGCTGTTCTCGCCGCTGAAAATGGGGGCTTTGACGGTTCCCAACCGGATTTTCATGGCGCCGCTTACGCGCTGTCGTGCGGATGATGCGCACGTGCCCCGGGATTTGATGGCCGCCTATTACGCACAACGGGCGAGTGCCGGGCTATTGATTGCTGAGGCGACCATGGCCATGGCTGGGAATTCGGCTTTCTGGCACGAGCCGGGCATCCATTCGCCGGAGCAGATCGCGGGCTGGCGGCGAGTTACTGATGCCGTGCATCAGGCAGGGGGGCGAATTTTCCTGCAGGTGTGGCATGGGGGGCGTGCCTGTCATCCTTTGCTTAATGACGGAGCGCAGCCAGTGGCGCCGAGTCCGCTCGCGATCACCGGTGATGAGGTGCATACGCCGCAAGGCAAGCAGCCCTATGTCGTGCCGCGCGAATTGCGCGATGAGGAATTGCCAGGAATCGTTGCGGGGTTTCGTCAGGCGGCGATCAATGCCCTGGCCGCAGGTTTCGATGGCGTCGAAGTGCATGGCGCCAATGGCTACCTGCTCGACCAGTTCCTGCGGGATGGCAGCAATCAACGGAGTGGCCCTTACGGTGGCGATTGGTCAGGGCGTGCGCGATTACTCTTTGAGGTGCTTGAGGCGGTATGCGATGCCGTGGGGAGTCAACGTGTCGGCCTGCGGCTTTCTCCGCTCAACAGTTTCAACGACATGCGCGACAGCAATCCCGTGGGGCTGGCGCAATGGCTGGCCTCGGAGGTCAATCGCTTTGATCTTGCCTATCTGCATTTGATGCGCGGTGACTTTTTCGGCGTGCAGCAGGGCGATGTGATGACGCCGGTGCGTGCGGCGTATCGCGGGGTGCTGATCGGCAATATGGGGTATCGCCCCGAGGAAGCGGCTGAGGCGGTGCGGACAGGGAAGGTGGATGCCGTGGCATTCGGGGTGGCCTTCCTGGCTAATCCGGACCTGCCTGCCCGCATCGCGGCGGGGGCGCCACTCAGTGCGCCGAATCCGGCTACTTTCTATACGGCGGGGCCGGAGGGCTACCTCGATTATCCCACCTGGGGCGGCGAGGAGTGAGTTTGCCTCCTGAATTCAAAGTCATTTGTTTATGTGCCGAGTGGTGCGGGACCTGCCGCGAGTATCGCGTGGCATTTGACGCCTTGGCCGGTGCGGTTCGTGGCGCGCAATTCCGCTGGCTGGATATCGAGAACGAGGCTGAAGCGCTCGGCGATCTTGATGTCGAGAATTTTCCGACCCTGTTCATCGCGCGCGGCGGGAGCGTGCTGTTCTACGGCACGATGCTGCCGCATATCAGCCATCTCGAACGGCTCCTCGAAACCTACATGGGCCAGACGCCCGAGGAAAGCCGGGCTTACGCGCTCAGTGTTCCAGAGCGCCAGGCCTGGCAATTGGACCCGGATTTGCAGCGCTTATCCACCTCGGTGTCCTGACTTAACACGTTGAGCTCCTCTATTTTGATCCTCTGGCACATTTCCTGTTTAGCGTATGAATGAGAAGGCGACGATCGACGGTGCCACCAATAAACCACCTGGGGTGCTTCTCTCCCTGTCGCTGCTCGTTCTGCTTGGCTTGCTGGCGTATCTGCTGGTTCTGAGTTATCGAGATCAGGTGCGGACGGCCGAAATCAGCACGCATAACATTGCTGCCGTTTTTGAAACGCGCCTGGATGCCACGTTGCGCCGGGCCGACGCTGACCTGCAGACTTTGTCGATCGAACTGCCCGACGCCGCTTTGAAAAAAGATGCGGTTGCGCGGTACGAGAGAGAGGTAAACGCCAGCCTGGAGCGGCTCTTGTTCAACGTCGAGGAGATCGTTGGTTACCGGGTGCACGATGCCGAAGGCAACCTGCTCTATACCACGGGGGTGGTGCAGGTTCAGTGTGACCGTCCAAAGTGCCTCAACGTTTCCGGTCGCGACTATTTCATGCAGTTGCGAGATGGCGATGAAATCGGTGCGATTTTTTCCGATGTGCTAACCGATCGGCGCACCGGGCGCGAAGTGTTGGTCATTGCACGCCCGCTGCTCGACGAAGAAGGACGCTTTCTCGGTATCGTGCGTGCCTTGCTCGGGCTGGAGTATTACAAGAAGCAGTTTCAGTCGCTCGATCTGGGGCGAAATGGAGTCATTTCGCTGCGTCGCAAGGATACGCATGCCCTGGTCGCGCGCTGGCCCGAGCAACCGGACGAAATCAATCATGCGCTGGAGCGCCCGCAACCGTTGCGAGAAAGTCCTGAACTCTCGGTTCGCGACCTTGCCGTGCGATATGCGACGTACTCGGACAATATTTCCCGCATCGTGGGTGTCCAGGTCGTCAAAAACTATCCGTTCTATTTTGCTGTCGGTTTGAGCCGCGACGAGGTGCTCGGTGGCTGGTACACCCAGGTTTTCGTTGTGGCCTGTTCCGCCCTGGTCCTGATCTCGCTGGTCGGTACGCTGCTCCTGCGCTTGTGGCGCATGCGCATCCGGGAAGCGGGGATTCTGAGCAATCTGGCGCGCAGCGAAGCGAAGTACCGCGAATTGGCGCAGATGGTGCCGGTCGGGATCTGCCATTTCGATAGCGACGGGCGCTGCACCTATGTCAATGGCCGCTACATGGCGCTCGTTGGGCGGAGTTGGGAGGAAACCATGGGCAGCGGATGGCTGGATTTCGTCCATCCCTCCGATCGCGGGCGTGTGCAGGATCTGTGGCGGCGCGCTGGCAAGGAAGCGGTTGTGTGCGAATACCGTATCCGTCGCCCGGGTGGGCAGATTGTCCATGTGCTGGGCGAGGTGCATACCCAGGTCGATGCCGGGGGGCAGGTGCGCGGGTATATCGTGGCACAGACCGACATTTCGGCCCGCAAGCAGGCCGAGGCGGCAATGATGCTTGCCAAACAGGAGGCCGAGAACGCGAACCTGGCCAAGACCCGTTTTCTGGCTGCGGCCAGTCATGATCTGCGGCAACCCATCCAAGCCATCAACCTTTTTCGCGATGCGCTCGATAAAACCGGGCTCAACGGCGAGCAACGCTCGATCAGCCGCTTCTTGTCCATGTCGGTCAGGGCGCTGGGTGATCTGCTTTACTCGCTGCTCGATATTTCAAAGCTCGATGCCGGGATGGTCAAGCCGCAGAAGCGCGAGATCTTGCTTGAATCTTTTTTTCAATCGATTGACGGCGAGTTTTCCACACTGGCCAACGAAAAGCATCTGCGTTTCAAGCTCTATTACCCCGTGCGTGATGTCGTCCTGCATACCGATCCCGGATTGTTGCTCAGTGTGCTGCGCAATTTGATCGACAACGCCTTCAAGTACACCGAACACGGCGGGATTCTTGTCGGGTTCCGCCGGCGGGGTCAGGAGGGGGTGATCCAGGTTTGGGATACTGGCATCGGTATCGATGCCAAATATGGCGATCAAATCTTCGATGAGTGTTTCCAGATCGGCAATCCCTTGCGTGACCGGACCAAAGGGCTGGGGATCGGCTTGGCGATCGTCCGGCGGACGGCGCGGTTGCTGGGCGGAGAGGTGACGTATCGCTCGCGCCTTGGCCGGGGCTCCGTCTTTGAAGTCCGCCTACCCGATGTGTCTGCACCGACTTTGGCGACAAGTCTTCTGGAAACCGAAGCCAGTACCGCGACCGACGACGATTATGCCCAGCTGCGCGGATGGCGTGTGGTGGTCATTGAGGATGACTACATGGTCGCCAAATCGATCGAACTGGCGCTTTCCAGCATGGGGATGCGGGTCCAGTGGTATGCCAGTGCCACCGAGGCGCTCGAAAGTCCGGAGTTGCTGGATGCTGATTTCTATATCTCCGATTTCAGCCTGCCAGGATCGAACGGTCTGCGCGTGCTCGACACCATTCAGGAAAGGGCCGGGCGGCCAATTCATGCCGTGCTCATGACGGGCGAGACGTCACCAGAGCGCATTGCGCTAACCACCTCGTCGCAATGGACCGTCCTGTTCAAGCCGGCTGATCTTGCTAAACTGGTGGCGGCAATGAAGGCAGTCGCCTGCGCATCGGCGCCGGCCTGATCGGCAAGCAGAATGTGTGTGGATGCCTCAAAAGGAGCGATATCTAGTATACTAGTAGGCCAGAACGAGTTTTTTTATTGATGAGAGTGTGACATGGAAAAGAAAGCCTCTGCCTCTGGATTGCCTGTTCCCCTTGCCGCGCATGATTTGAATGCGGCGATCAATCTGCGTTTGGCCTTGCTGGGCTTGCCCCTGGCGAGCGATGCCGACGGTGCTTCTTTCACTTCCTTGATGGGGCCGATTTTGGCCCGCCAGCGCGAAATGATTCGTCGTCTGGCCGATCGGCTGGCCCCGGTCGATCAACGCATCCAGGATTTTCTGAACGATTATTTGGCTTCGGTCGGCAATGTGCCGCGTCTTCCGAGCAGAACGCTGGTGCTTGACCAGTTTGGCTTGGCCCGCGGTTTGTCTTTGCCTGCCGAGGGCGATGAATTCAAGTCGCCGCTCCTGAGCAGCTACCGGTTGCGTAACGGAGTGTTGCACAACCCGGCGAGTGACCGACGCACGACCGCAGGAGTTTTCCACATTGCCGAAGGTGGTCTGCCCATCCCTGATGACAAGTTGGCTGTGCCCAAGGTGACTTTCGCCCGCTTGTTGGCGCTGGCCCTCAATCCGCCCGATGAGTCGATGCAGTTGCCCTTTACGTGCGGTTCCGAGGCGCGTGCCAGCTGTTTCGTATCGCTCTATCTGCGTCCGCTTGTCGTTCCGGCCGTTCCTGGATTTACGCGCGAAAAGCGCATGGAGACCCGCTTCTTCGTGCCGGGCGGTCTGGTGGCCAACCTTGATTTCGTCGAGAACATCTGGGGCAATGCCGGCGATCCGTACCTGCCGGAGAACGATCCAGCGCTCGATCCGGAAGGCTGGACCGGCCACACCGGGTGCGTAATTCTGGCCCCGCATCTGGTGCATGCCACCAAGCAACTGCTTGGCTTGCCGCACTGGGACGCCGCAACGCCGCGTCAGCGCCGTGACGGGATGTGCTACAAGGACGAGAATGAACTGTACAACGGTGGCAATGCCTTCAAGGTTTGTGTGCGCGATGCCAGCGGCGTCATGGTTACGCTGATTGCCGACAACTATTTCGGTTATTGCAAGAAAGAAGTCAAAACGCAGATCAGCTTCTCGGCCAATCTCTTCGGGTCGGCCGAAGAAGAGCATGCCGGCGGCGCCCTCGTTTTCCCCAGCTACAGCCTCGGGGTTGAATTCACCGACATCAGCGCCAATGGGGAATTCAAACTTGCCGATGTGCTTGCGCGTGATCCAGGGCGGTTCGGCGTCCAGCCCGAAGGGCATGCGGTCGATTTGCAGGAGCCGCATATCGTGCTGGTGCCCGAGCATTCGACATACAGCCTGCGCAAACAAACGGTGAGTTGGAAGTCGGCAGGTGGCGAGGATAAATCGATCAAGCTGCTGGCGGGCAAGACCTACATCGGTCCGAACGGGTACATGGTCCAGATGGAACAGCAGCCCAATCCGCTGCGCCAGTGGTCTCTGGTCGGCACGTCCCCGAACGTCACTTCCTGCCACAAGCCGTGTACCGTTTCCGGGGGCGGTAAGTCGGAAATATCAAAGGCACTCACCGACGCCATTTTGCCGGCCATCGTGTTCGTCGCGGATCTGGAAAAGGATCTCGATGCCGTCGCAGAGATTCTGGACCGGGATTTTGCCGATCGTTTCCGCGACAAAAAGCTTAAAGGAAGCGACCATCGGCTGATTTTGAGCAGTGATCGTTCGATGGGTAGCGTGATCAAGCTGCTGACGCCGTCGGATGTCGATTTCACCGACGAGTACAACGCTTGGCTACGGGCCATTCCACAGCACATCAAGGAACTGGTCTTCGTCGTCAAGCGCTACTATCGTCCCGAATGGGGTGGCGATTGGCGCAGCCATTATTCGGTCGACATCGTCAATGGGCGGCCCGGAAACGCGCTCAAGCTCGATGGCGTGAAACTCGTCTCGCATACCTTGCGCGTCGGCTTTGAAAAGGACGGTGCTTGGCGGGTCTTTGGTCTGCGCCACGACTTTCATCCCGCGATGAAGGTGCAGACCGAGGACGACATCACGGCGAGCGTGGTCGCGCCGCCCGGGGTGGCAGGTGTGGGTGGTCAGCTTTCACGCAAGTACATCCAGAATTGTGAAATGCGGCTGTTCCAGCGTCCTGACGATGCCATCCACCGTGGCTACGATCATCAGGCGGAAGCCGATATTGCATCGCCGGGAACGTTCATTTCCAACTTCGAGCCGCTTGATCAGACGCGTGCGCAGGAGTTGGTAGAAGATGCAATTGGCTTCTCGGCCTATACCGAGCCGATGCAGAGGGTGATTGCCGAGCACGCCGAGGCAGCCGAAGGGTCGTCACCGAAGTATTTTGTGTCATCTGCGCACCCGCGCATCGTTGATGGCAAGCCGACCAAGAATCCGCGCTACCTGCAGTTGCGGCCGGATGTGGCCAAGCCGAAAGAGACTGCCGCGGCGCAGTTGGCGATGCGTCTGCGTCGTAAGGTCTCGGCTACTGCACCCCTGGCCGTGCCGGTGGATGTCGTAGCCGTGGGGCGGCGCAATAATCCGCCGGAAAGTGGGGTGCGTCCTCTCTGCCCGTACAACCCGCTGCATTACATGGACCTGCCCGAGTTTTTCATGGAAGTGATTTGCTCGATGACCGGCAAGTCGCCTTCGACAACCGGTGCCGGGTCAGAAGGAGCGCTGACCAAGGGGCCGTTCAACGCACTGCCTGCGATCATTGACCTCAATGCAGCCTTCGTGTCATTTGCCCTGACAGGTTACGACGGCTGGGTCTCTTGTGCCGGTTATATCGGGCCGAATGTGAAGGTTGAGCACGATTTCAGCCTCCTTGTGCCGGAAGTGTTTTCCAGAATGGGGGCAGAAGAGCGCGATGCGCAGAGTCTGGCGCAACGCGGAGCGCTCGAGCGCCTGGTCGATTTCGAGCACAAAGGGGAAAAGGTGCTGGCCAGTCGCCTTGGCTATCGCATGACGTCACAGTTTGCGATTGCCTATTTCGGTCGTGTGTTCCTGCATCCACATGTGGTTTTCACTGAAGAAATGCTCAAGCCGGAGTTGCAGGATCTGGACGTGTTTGCGGATGCTGTGGCGAATATTGTGTCCACCCATCAGCGCGTGGCCGAAAGCTACTTTACCGATGGCAGCATCGAGATGGCGTGCCCGCCGCTGAAGGCACTTCTGGAAATCATGGCGCGTGGTGTATCGGCTGAAGGCTATACGCTCGATTCACCGCAATTGCGTGCCATGTTCTCGCGTGAGTCCGTTCTGTCGAGTGAATGGTATGCCGCGCGTCTCGATGCCAAGCAACGCAGCGATGAAGGGCGTCTCACCAAGGCCGCTGGGGCACTCTATGAGTTCCTCGATCGGGCGGATAATGCCGTTGTCGCCGAAAGGCTGGGCTTGGCCTCTCGCCGTACCCGGGTTCAGGCCGAAAGAGTTAGGGTCGCTTCGCCAGAGTATCGACAGTCGCTGGTAGGTAGCCTTGGGTTGCAGCCGCTTGAAGAGCAGTAATGCCCGCTTGCCGGGCGCTTCCTATGTAATTACAGGGGGCGCCTGGTACCGACGGAGGGCGCCTGGCGCCCTTTGTTTTCTGGTGTGTTCCCTTTTTCTAGGGGGAGGATGGGCTGTTGGCTCGGAAAACACGACACAGTATCGCACTGGTGATTGCGTATTGATGCGGGAAGGTGGGCATGGCCGCGTCCTGGTAGCGCCAACCTATTGGGTGCGAGGAACGGTGGTGGAAGTGATGCAACGCCGCCACAGGGCAGGGATTTGTACGCATTTTGCAAAACAGGCGGAACGTCTGACTCTGGCGGATTGGCGACAGATCGTCGAGGAGTCCCCTTGCGTGATGCAAGGAGAAGACGTCCGGGATGTGGATGTGGAGCGAGTGACCTTTGCGGTTGAAGCTTGGGAGACGCCTTGGAGTAGGTCGCATGGTCAATCAGGGCGACTGTTCCGTGGGTACTACCTGGATCAGGAGTTGGTGAAAGGCGGGCGCTTGGAAATCGATGCTCTATGGCTGCAGCCCTGTGTCCCGACAGTTTCCTCTTCATGAACTTGGCATAAATGACTCCGTTCGATTATCGGTGTGCTAGAGTAGCGCGAAATTTGCTAACCGATGGTTAATCGATGGTCAAACTGCTTGTAGTCGAAGATCATGCCTTGGTTCGCGAAGCATTGATGCAGACGCTTCGCCAATTGGAAGACCGCGTGGAGGTGGATGGCTTTTCGGATGCCACCTCGGCGATGTCGGCACTCGAGTCGGGCCGAGTTTATGACATGATTCTGCTTGACCTGGGGCTGCCTGGGGTCGATGGAATGACATGCCTGGCCGCTTTGCGGAAGCGGTTCCCTGGCCTGCCCGTCGTTATTCTTTCCGGCTATGACGATGCGCATACGGTAAGCAAGGCAATCAAGGCTGGCGCAGCCGGCTTTGTTCCCAAAACATATTCAAGCGAGCGCCTGTTGGCGGCATTGCGGCAGGTGCGTGCGGGGCGAAAATATACGCCTGAAGCTTCAGCGGCCGGCGAAATCGCAACGCATGAGCCGCTTGGCGGACATGCGGATCCCGCGGAGTTTGGCTTGACCGCCAGACAGGCCGAGGTGCTGGGGTTGATGGCGCGTGGCAAATCCAATCGCCAGATCGCTGAGCTTCTGGGTTTGTCGGAAGGTACCGTCAAGATCCACATGACGGCCATCTTCAAGGTGCTCGGCGTGTCGAGCCGGACTCAGGCCATGGTTGTAATTGCCCGCCAAGGGATCCGGCTTTAAGGGCGTGCGGAGTACAGGCAGCTTCTGAGGCGTCGCCCCGTCACGCGTGGGTCGTCATGCTAAAGCTGGGCGGAGATGCCGGAGTTTGGGAGCGTCCTGCGCAGTGATATGGTCATGGCTTTCCGCGTCTCGGCGGTCGCTTAGTCGCTTGAGCTTTCTGTGCCTGAACCAATTTCATAGCAGTAAAGGCATGCCTGCCGTTTTCCATCGAGTTCTATGGTAAAGCTCGGACTCCTGTCTGGAACGGGGAAGCTATTGCTGATGAATAGTGTGCCTGGACGCATTTCTTGCTCGGCTTTTAACCACAGCTGACTCATTGGTTCAGGTGACAGGAAAGCATAAACCATGTCAGCCTCGGTGAGAGGCGTGTCCCACAGGCTTTGGTATTGCCAGCGGCAATTCGTCAGTCCTCGGGTGCGCAAATAGCCAAAAAGCCAGCTGGCCGGGGCGTTTTCCACGCCAGTGAACTTGCTGGCCGGAAACGTTGCGGCCAGTGGGGCGACAGCGCTACCGATGCCGGCGCCTAAATCGATGAATTGTTGGCAGTGGCGCTCTGCAAGTAGCTCGTTCAGTGCGGCAAGCGCGTGCGTATTGGACAGATAGAGGGGGATGCGGTCGGCGGCTGCGCCGCGATAGATCAATAGCAGTCCGATGAAAGCCAGTAGGAACCACCCGGGTTCGATGCCGAATTGGCTCGTTTTCCAGAGTAGCGGGACAAAAGCAAGATGAATGATGCGCCACCACCAGGGTTGCCGTGCAGCGGTGGCGATGAGGAAAGCGCAAATTCCGATGGCGTAGGTGCTCTCCGGCCAAGGAAGGTCTTCTCCTTTGAAGCCGAAATAGGGCCAAGCCAGTGCGAGATATATCAGCAGGCCGGCGGTTTGAATGGCGATGTGGCGAACTTGATGGAGCATGCGAAAGGGGGTGGTGCGCTTCTTGTTTGCGACGATGAGAGAAAAAAGAGCAAAAGTATAGTGTAAATTTGGTCTTGATCTGGTATGATTCTGCCCAGCTTAGAGATCACGGGTTGACAGCGCCTTTGTGCGGTGTCAGAATTCCGGGTTCCGAGTTGGAGGGATACCCAAGCGGTCAACGGGATCAGACTGTAAATCTGA
>CAZHFS010000078.1:0-10507 GCA_964531885.1 uncultured Propionivibrio sp. | reverse complement strand
ACCATGCGTGCCAGACGCAGGCCGTGCGCCGGGACGACGCCGTGTTCGGTGTAATGGCCGGCATGGAAGTCGGGGTCGGAGAGGATGGCCTGCCGGGCGACCTCGTTGAAGGCGATGTTCTGCGCCGAGAGTTTTGGTGCCGAGGCGATCACGAGGGCGTGCCGGATGCGGTCGGGAAACTGCAGCGACCATTCGAGTGCCTGCATGCCGCCCAGGCTGCCGCCGAGTACCGCAGCCCAGGTGGCGATGCCGAGATGGTCGGCCAGCCGGGCGTGTGCGGCAACCCAGTCTTCGACGGTGACCATCGGGAAATCTGCCCCGTAGCGTTTGCCGGTCTCCGGGTTAATCGACAGCGGGCCGGTTGAGCCGTAGCAACCGCCCAGGTTGTTTACCCCGACGACAAAAAATTTGTTGGTGTCGAGCGCCTTGCCCGGGCCGACGAGGTTATCCCACCAGCCCAGGTTTTTTGGGTTGTCGGCATAGTAGCCGGCGACATGGTGGCCTCCCGAGAGCGCGTGGCAGACAAGGACGGCGTTTGAGCGCGCGGCGTTGAGTGTGCCGTAGGTTTCATAGATGAGCTCGAAGCCGGGCAGTACCGCACCCGATTTGAGCGGTAGCGGTTCGGTGAAGCAGGCCCGTTGCGGTACGACTGGGCCGACGGAAGTATCTGCAGACATTGCGATCGGTTCGAAAAAACAAACGCCCAGTCGGCACGAACAAAGCGGACTGGGCAACGCCGCTTTAGCCGGATTTATTGAGCGCCCGCAAGCTGATCTTCAAATCGGCGCTATCCGGTCAAGTTACCGTCAGCGCTTGGAAAAGTCAAATTCACGGCCAACGGTACAAGCCACAACAAGCAAATCAAAAGGAGCGTCGTTGGTTTTCACGACAACGTCCCAATCGGTCCTGCGCCGTGAGCGCCGTCCCTGGTGACGAGCGCGGCCAGGTGCAAGCCGTCTTAGGCGCCAGGTACGGTGTTATTGAGTTTCTCGATCTGCTCCTGGATACGTGCTGAATCGTCCTGACGCACGAGACGTTTGACGAGCGGGGTGAGCTCGCTCAGGTCGCTTTGCTTGACCTTCTGCTTGACCGCCGGGATCTGGGCCGGATGCATCGAGAACTGACGCAGTCCCATCCCCAGCAGGAGGCGGGTGAGGTTCGGGTCACCGGCCACTTCCCCGCACATCGACACCGGCTTCTCAGCCTTTTCGGCCGAAGTAATGACGTGCTGCAGCAACATCAGCACGGCCGGGTGCAGCGGATCATAGAGGTGGGCCACCTGTTCGTCGGAACGGTCGATGGCCAGGGTGTACTGGATCAGGTCGTTGGTGCCGATCGAAACGAAGTCGAGCTTGCGCAGGAACAGGTTGATGGCCAGCGCGGCCGCAGGCACTTCGATCATTGCACCGATTTCAATGTGTTCGTCGAAGGTGACTTTCTCTCGCCGTAGACTCGCCTTGGCCTGCTCAAGCAAGGCCAGGGTCTGATCGATCTGGTGCGCATGCGAGAGCATGGGGATGAGGATTTTTGTCTTGCCGTAACGCGAAGCCCTCAGGATGGCACGCAGCTGGGCGAGCAGTGTGCGTGGCTCGGTCAGCGACAGGCGGATCGAGCGCAGTCCGAGCGCGGGATTGCTGCGCTGGCGTTCATCGACGGCTTCCTCCGATTCGAGGTTCTTGTCGTTGCCGAGGTCAAAGGTGCGGATGGTTACCGGTCGCCCGTCCATGCCCTTGACCACCTTGCGATAGGCTTCGAACTGCTCTTCTTCGCTCGGCATGTCGCCGCGGCCGAGGAAAATGAATTCGGTCCGGAACAGGCCAATGCCCTCGGCGCCGTTTTCGAGCGCAGCGTGGATGTCCTCGGGGACTTCGATGTTGGCCAGCATGTCGACCTTGACCCGATCGAGGGTCGTTGCCCGGGCGGTCTTTAACAGCTTGAGCTTGGAGCGTTCGAGCTCGTACTGGCTTTTGCGCAGTTCGTATTCTTCAAGGACGCGCGCATCCGGGTCGACAATCAGCACGCCGCGCGTGCCGTCGACGATCACCGTTTCCTTGTCGCGGATCAGTTGGCGGGCGTTGTGCAGGCCAAGCACCGCCGGGATGCCCATGCCGCGCGCCAGAATGGCGGTGTGCGAGGTGGCGCCGCCGACGTCGGTGACGAAGGAGGCGAAGGCCTGGTCTTTGAAGGCCATGATGTCGGCCGGCGACAGATCGTGGGCGACGAGGATCTGGGTCTGGCCCTTGACCCCGCGGGTGCGTGCCGAGAGGTGTGGCGCGTCGTGGCCGGACAGTTCGCGTACCACGCGCTCGACGACCTGACGCACGTCGTAGCTGCGCTCACGCAAATAGACATCATCGATTTTTTCGAACTGTTCGACCAGCAGTTCCATCTGCTGCACGATGGCCCACTCGGCATTGCAGCGCCGTTCGCGGATGAGTTCCTTGGGCGTTTCCGAGAGCTCCGGATCGGCAAGGATCATCTGGTGCAGATCGATGAAGGCGCCGATGTCGGCCGGTGCGTTATCGAGGTTGGTCTTCATCGCCGTGAATTCTTCACGGACGCTGTGCAGGGCGGCTTCGAAGCGGGCGACTTCCTTTTCGACGAGGCGCGGCGAAATCTGCAGGTGCGAGACTTCCAGCGTGGCCTGTGAAATGAGGTGGGCCTGACCGATGGCGATGCCGCCGGAAACCGGCAGGCCGTGCAGGGTGAAACTCATGCCGGATTATTCTCCTTCGCCGAATTTGTCAGCGATCAGTCTGCACAGCGCGTCGAGGGCCAGCTCTTCGTCGGTGCCTGTTGTTTCGACAACTACCGTGGCGCCCTTGCCGGCGGCCAGCATCATTACGCCCATGATGCTCTTGGCGTTGATCCGGCGACTGCCTTTTTCCATCCAGACTTCGCTTTGGAAGCCGCCGGCCAGCTGAGTCAGCTTGGCCGAGGCGCGGGCATGCAGCCCCAGTTTATTGGTGATTTCGATTTCGGCGCGAGGCATGGGTAGAGTCCAGTCGATCCGTTATTGGGAGAGTATCAATGGCTGTGCAGCATATTAACGACGCCATCGTGGCCGCCGCTGATTCCTTTTTGTAGCAGGGTGGCCATGTCATGCGTGCGGTAGGTCAGGACTCGCAGGAACATGGGCAGGTTGACGCCGGCGATGCCTTCGATGCGGCCCGCTTCGAGCAGTTTGGCGGCGAGGTTGGCCGGGGAGCTCCAAGGATGTCGGTGAGGATGAGAACGCCCTCGCCCGAGTCGACTTCAGCGAGCAGGCGCCGGGCCATGGGTAGCAGGTCGAGCGGGTCGTCCTGCGCGGCAAGGCCGAGCTGAGCGAGTTGTGGCGGACGCTTGTTCAGGACGTGGCAGGCGTTCTGGACCAGACTTTCACCGAAGGTGCCGTGACAGATGAGAAGGATGCCGATCATCGTGGTTCTTTCCGGAGACACCTTGCATTCTAAGGCGATTCTGGGTGGATCGGTACGCTTCTTGTCATAGGATTTGGCTGGCAGCGGCTCTTGGCGAGATTCAGGGCACGATGCGTGGCGCGCTAGGCGGATCGGTAATCAGCTTGATTCGGGCCTTGAGCGCCGCGCTGATCTCGATCTGGCCCTCCGCGTCGACCCGTAGCACATGCGTCACGCCAAGCCGGCCAGCGAGTTCCGGCCACGTGTTGCCGGCAATGAACAGCGGCTTGGAGAGGGCGTCGGAGCGCATGCCGGAATGTGCGCCAGCAGGGATGAGAATGGTCAGCGCGCGTGTGTGCTGGACCGGCTCGGCGCTACGCGGATCAAGGAGGTGCGAATAGCGCAGACCATCGACCTCGAAAAACCGCTGGTAGTCTCCCGAGGTGCCGAGCGCTTCCCCATCAGCGAGTTCGACCGTGGCCAGTGCCCCGGCCTGGCGGGGATGCCGGATGCCGACGCGCCAGGGTTCGCCGTTTTTTCGACCAAGGGCCATGACATTGCCGCCGATGTTGATGAGGGCGTTGTGTACGCCTTGTGCGCGCAGGATGTCGGCGGCGCGATCGAGGGCGACGCCTTTGAGGTAGCCGCCCAGATCGATGGCGACGTTAGGGGAGCGGCTGCTGATGCGTGTGCCGTCGATACGCAGGTCGGCAATGCTGCCAGGCGCTGCCCGCCACGCGGCGAGCGCTGCCGGGTCGGGCAGCGCGGGCTTGTATTCGTCGTTGTGAAAGCCCCAGAGGGCGATCAGGCGGCCAAGGCCAGGGTCAAAAAGGCCGTCCCCGGCGGCGGAAAGGGTTTTGGCTTCTTGCAGCCAGGCTGCAAGTTCCGGGCTGGTTTCGAAGGTTTGGCTAGCGGCCAGCGCCGTGTTGAGCGCGCTGAGTTCCGACGGCTGCCAGGCATGGTAGCGGCGGTGCAGCCGGTCGAATTCGCGCAGAACGGCAGCCGTCGCTGTACGCGCTTGGGCTTCCGGCTGCCCGGCGACGATTACTTCAACGCGGGTGCCGAAAACGAAAGCTTCCTGCTGGACCAGTGTCGGCCGCTCACATCCCGCAATCAGGGCGAGCGCCGCAAGCAGGATGAGTCCGTGAACGACCGCTTCCACCCAGGGGGGGGTAAAGCGACGAATCAACCCCGGCACGCCTTCTCCAGCGCGCCAATGAACATCGCGGCGGCATCGAACCCAGTCTGCGCGGCGATTTCAACCATGCAGGTGGGGCTGGTGACGTTGATCTCGGTGAGCTTGTCACCGATGACGTCGAGGCCGACCAGAAACAAGCCGCGCGCAGCAAGCGTCGGGGCCAGTTCTTCAGCGATGGCCCGGTCGCTGGCCGACAGCGGGCGGGCTTCGCCGCGGCCGCCAGCGGCGAGATTGCCGCGTGTCTCACCGGCCTTGGGGATGCGCGCCAGGCAATAGGGTACGACTTCGCCGCCGATGAGCAGGATGCGTTTGTCGCCTTCGCTGATCGCTGGCAGGTAATGCTGGGCCATGATCGTGCGTTGGCCTTCGTGGGTCAGCGTTTCCAGGATGACGTTGCGGTTCGGGTCGTCGGCACGGACGCGGAAGATCTGGCTGCCGCCCATGCCATCGAGCGGTTTGAGGATGGTGTCGCCTTCGCGGTCGATGAAAGCCTGCAGCCGTGCCGCGTCTCGTGCGACCAGCGTCGGTGCGGCGAGGTGGGCGAATTCGAGGATGGCGAGCTTTTCCGAATGGTCGCGCAGGGCGCGCGGCCGGTTTACGACGCGCGCACCCTCGGCCTCGGCGCGTTCGAGCAGCCAGGTCGCGGTAATGTACTCGAGGTCGAAGGGCGGGTCCTTGCGCATCACGACGGCGGCGAATTCGCGTAGCGGCACGGTATGGCTGACCAGTTCGGTATACCAATCGTCATCGTCGGGCAACAACTCAAGATGCACGGCGTCGGCGCAGACGCCGTGCAGCGCATCCCAGAACAGCAGCGGCGCCTGAATGGTCCACACCGCGTGCCCGGCAGCCTGCGCGGCACGCATCATGGCGATGCTCGAATCCTTGGCGGGTTTGAGGGTATCGAGCGGGTCAACGATGAAGGCGATGCGCATGGGGATCCTCGCAAAAGCGTCAGGGGCGTTCAGTTGGCGGTCACAGGCGCCGGGTCGAGTGCGTCAGCCGGCTCTGTCCGTTCGAGTTCGATTGCCCCGGCCAGTTGCTCAAGGCGGGCAATCACCCCGTAAACGTAGAAGCGGTTGGTCGGCGCATCGGGTTTCTGGCCGCAATCGGGCAGCGAGCAACTGGTTTCAAAGGCCAGGGGTTCGAAGTGCATGCCTGGCGCATTGAGGTTCTCGTCGATGCCGCGTCCGTTGTTCACCCGGTAGAAGCCGCCGACGACATAGCGGTCGATCATATACACCACGGGTTCGGCAGCGCCGGCCTGATCGCCTTCGCCGACCCATTCGTGGGTATGCACGCCTTCCTGGATGATGACCTGCGAGACTTCCAGTCCCTCCTTGATTACCGACATCTTGTTGCGCTGGCGGCGGTTGAGGCCGACGATCTCGGACGCATCCTTGACCGTCATCACGCCCATCCCGTAGGTGCCGGCGTCGGCCTTGACCACGACGTAGGGCGTTTCCTGAATGCCATATTCGGCGTATTTCTCGCGAATCAGGGTGAGTACCGCGTCAACGTTGGCTGCCAGACAGTCTTCGCCCTGACGGTCGTGGAAGTTGATGCTGTCGCAGACCGAGAAATACGGATTGATGCGCCACGGGTCGATGCCCACCAGTTGGGCAAAATCATTGGCGACTTCGTCGTAGGCGGCAAAGTGATTGGATTTGCGGCGGGTGGCCCAGCCGCCGTGCAGCGGTGGCAGGATGAACTGTTCGTTGAGATTGCGCAGAATGTCCGGAACGCCCGCTGAGAGGTCGTTGTTGAGCAGGACGGCGCAGGGGTCGAAGTCGTCGAGACCGAGGCGGTATTTGCTGCGGCGCAGCGGCTCGAGTAGTAACGAAGCCCCGTTGGCCAGTTCGACACGGGTCGGTGCGGTGACTTCGGGCAGGAGGCTGCCGATCCGTACGTTGAGGCCGGTGAGTCGGAGGATGTCGACCAGACGGGCCACGTTCTGCAGATAGAACTGGTTGCGCGTGTGGTTTTCTGGAATGAGCAGCAGGCTGCGCGCGTTCGGGCAGATTTTTTCGACCGCGCTCATCGCCGCCTGCACGCAGAGTGGCAGGCAGGATTCGTGCAGGTTGTTGAAACCGCCAGGAAAGAGGTTCATGTCCACCGGTGCCAGCTTGAATCCGGCATTGCGCAGATCCACGGAGCCGTAGAACGGGGGCGTGTGCTCCTGCCATTGGCTGCGGAACCAGCGTTCGATTTCGGGTGTGGCGGCGATGATCTTGGCCTCGAGTTCGAGAACCGGGCCGCTCAAGGGGGCCATCAAATGAGGAACCATGGAGTCTCCTGTGACGCCGGTATCGGCATCGTCTTCAAAACATGCGTTTGAGCTTGTCCCACCATGTTACATCCGTCCGTGCGGTAAAACGCTGAAAACTGGCCGGGAGCGGGCATTGCTCCAGGCTGCGCTGGGTAAACAGGAACCGGCCGTCGCAGACAAAGCCGAGATCATCCCAATCAAGGTCGTTCAGCGCGGCCGCGAGGGAGTGAACATCCACCGTGGGGTCGTGCGGAAAAATGGCGAGAACTGCGCCGTCGTAGTGTGGACAGTCGTGCACAAAAAAAGGTCTGGCGCGTCGAGTCTTTCCGTTGACGTAGATCCGCGCCTGTTCGCTCTGGTAGTAACCTCGCCCCCACTGCCACCAGTTGAATTCGTCGAAACTGCGGATGCGCCGGGCAATCAGGCGATTCTTGTGCGGCAGCAGGGCATCGGGTGGCGGGTCCCCCGGTTCGCACCAGATCATGCGCCGTGTTTGGCCGTCGCTGGCGGTTGATGAGCAGACGAAATCGCGGCTGCCGTGTGCCACGCTGGCATAGAGTTCGTCAGCGCCGGAGACCGCGCCCACCTTGACGAAAGCGATGTCGGCAAGGCGGAGCGGGTAGTCTTGCACCGGAAACAGCAGGTGTCCGCCACTTTCAAGGAAGCGCCGTTTTTCCCAGTTCAGATCGGTGAGTCCGGCGACGCCGGCTTTCTGGCCGAGCGTGGCGTAGCGTGTTTCACGACTTTCGTCGCCGCGCACGAAACGCCAGATGGCGCAGTTTGGGGTGGCGTCATCAAAGAGATGCAGGTCGCCGAGATCGATGAAATCGGTGATCGTGCCGGCCTCGAAAAGCAAGGCATTGAGCGGCACGGCCGAGGTTGCCTTGAGGAAATCGCGCGGGGTGATGAAAATGAGTTCGCCACCGGGGTCGAGCAGGCGCAGGCACTTTTCGATGAAAAACAGGTAGAGGTTGGCCCGCTTGTCGAGTACGGACTCGCCGATCAGGCGGCGCGTTCCTGGCGAGATGTCCTGGTAGCGGACGTAGGGCGGGTTGCCGATGATGGTGGTGAAACCCTCGTCCTCGCCGAGTTCGAAGAAATTCATCACCTCAGCCCCCGGCGGGGCGTGGCGCGGGTCGATTTCGATGCCCAGCGCGTCGGGGAAGTGCTTGAGGAACGCGCCGTCGCCGCAGGCGGGTTCGAGCGTCCTCCCGTGATTGCGCACCAGTTGGCGCATGCAATCGACGATGGCCGGCGGGGTGAAGATCTGGCCGAGCGCTATCCGGTCGTACTCCGGGGAAGACAGGTTTTCAGCAACGCTGGGCATGGCGGGGTCAGGGGAGAATCGGGGAATCCGGGAGTATACGCCGGAAGGCTGTCTGTTGCCGGGGTGCTTTGTCGGTGCAAATACCCATGCTCGAATTAATGGTAATGATCGCGAACAAGAATTATGCATTGGGCAATACAGGCCTACCATGCGCGCAGGCCGGTGGGCGTTTCGGGGGTTCTGTACAAGGAGGGTGCCTGGACGTCGGTGTGGGTGGTGTCCGGCCGTCAACCGATAACAATAAAGCAGGACTGGCTTCAGTTCGTCATCACTTAGAACAGGGAAGGAGAACTCCATGAAGTTTGCTTTATCCGCAGCTACGCTGGCTTTGTGCGCCGCTGTTTCATTTTCTGCACAGGCTTTTGACGGTTATCACCTGGAATCGGCGACCACGCTCAAGAACAAGGGAGGCGGTTGGGACGGCGTGAGCCTTGATGCCGGGCGCGGGCAGCTTTACCTCGGTTTGCGCAAGGAAGGCCTGCAGGTCTTCGATCTGAAGAAAAAGAAGGTTATCAAGACCATTGCCAACACCGAAGGCACCAGCGGCGTGACCCTGATTCCCGACTTCGATCTGGGCATCTCCAATAACGCCCCCGGATCGATTACTCCCTTCAAGCTGTCGACCGGCAAGGCGGCGGCTGCAATCCCGATGGGCGGCGAGCTCGAAGACAGCATCTACGATCCGGCGACCAAACGACTGGTCGTGAAGATGGGCGCCAAGGGCGATGCAACCGAGTTTGAAGTTCTCGAAGTGCCCTCGCTCAAGAAAGTTGGCACGATCAAAGTTCCGGCCAAGCGTCCGGATGGCTCGGCTGTCGATGGCAAAGGCAACTTGTTCGTCGATGCGCGCGACAAGAACGCGGTTTTCCGCGTGGACATGAAGAGCCTGCAAGTGACTGCCGAATGGAAGATCGACAACTGCGAAGTGCCAAGCGGCATGGATATCGATCCCGACAACCAGCGTCTGTTCGTCGGCTGCCGCGGCAAGGGTGAGGTCAAGCCGGTACTGGCCGTGCTCGACACCCAGTCGGGCAAGACGGTCTATACGCACGAGATCGGTCGCCAGAACGGTGCCGTTATTTACGACGCCGCCAGCAAGCGCATCTTCACCGCCAACGGCTATGACGCTTTCCTGGTCGTCTTCCAGCAGTTCGGGCCGGATACCTACAAGCCGGTCGAAGCCCTCGGCACACGTCCTGGCGCTCGTACGATCGCCTACGACGAGAAGACCCGCAAGCTTTATACCCTGGCGGCAGAGGGTTCGGCAGATTTCGGCAAGAAGATCAATACCGGCGTCGGTCCGTTCTATCCCAATACTTACTTCCCCGACACCTTGCAAGTGCTGACCTACGGCATGAAGTAAGCTAGGGCATTGTCGTGCTTGAAACAACGGCGCCGGCGGGTCCGGCGCCGGTTTTTTACTGTGCAATCTCGGGCTTGGCGTGAATCGGCTAAACTTCTGTGAGCCATTCACAACAAGGGAGAACAACAATGCGTATCCTGATTCTCGGCGCTGGCGGAATCGGCGGTTACTATGGAGCCCGTATGCAGGCGGCGGGCGGGGATGTGACTTTTCTCGTCCGGCCCGGACGGGCCGCACAGCTGAAAAAAGATGGGCTGCACGTCGACAGTCCGTTCGGCAATCTGGTCTTGCCTGCGCAAGTCGTCACGCAGGCGGAAATCAGTTCCGTTTACGACGTCATTTTCGTCTCCTGTAAGGCCTACGACCTTGAGTCGGCCATCGAGGCCATCGCGCCGGCCGTGGGGCCTGAAACGGCGATCATTCCGCTGTTGAACGGCATCCGCCACATCGATGTGCTGGTCGACCGCTTTGGTCCCGAGCGCGTGCTCGGCGGTGTGGCCCTCATCTCGGTCGCGCTGGCCGCCGACGGCACCGTGCAGCATCTCAATAAATTGCACAAGATCGTGATCGGCAGCCGAGGGAGCCAGGCTAATCGCCATCTTGCGCCCCTCGCCGAGTTACTTGGAGCCTGCGGCGTCGATTTCACCCTGTCCGGCAACGTCGTTCAGGCCATGTGGGACAAGGTCGTTTTCCTGGCCACACTGGCCGGTTCGACCTGCCTGATGCGCGCCAGTGTCGGCGACATCATGCATACCCTGGCCGGCGAATCGTTCGTTCGTACCCAGTTTGCCGAGTGTGCGGCGGTTGCCGCGGTCAGTGGCCAGGCGCTGAGCGATGCCCAGCAAGGGGCCTATCTCGCGACGCTTACCGATCCGGCCTCCGGCCTGATGGCATCGATGCTGCGCGACGTCGAGCGCGGCGGGCCGACCGAGGCCGAGCACATCCTCGGCGA
>CAZHFS010000077.1:0-10508 GCA_964531885.1 uncultured Propionivibrio sp. | reverse complement strand
GCCTGACCATCACCGAAGCGCGGGCCAAGCAGATCGGCCTCACCCCGATGGCGCGTGCCAACAACAGCCCCTACAGCACCGCGTTCACCGTCTCGATCGAAGCGGCCGAGGGCGTCACCACCGGCATTTCGGCACAGGATCGGGCGCGTACCATTGAAGTTGCTGTTTCGCGCGACGCCCGCCCCGAGGACATCGTCCAGCCCGGCCATATCTTCCCCATCGTCGCCCGACCGGGCGGCGTGCTGGTCCGTGCCGGCCACACCGAGGCCGGCTGCGATCTGGCCCAGATGGCTGGACTCGAACCCTCTTCGGTGATCTGCGAAATCCTCAAGGAAGACGGGACCATGGCCCGTCTGCCCGACCTCATCGAATTCGCCAAGAAACACGGCCTGAAGATCGGCACCATTGCCGACCTGATCCACTACCGCAGCCGCCACGAATCACTCGTCGAGCGGACTCTAGCCAAAACCGTCAAAACGGCACACGGCGAATTCACACTCCACGCCTACACCGACCGTAGCACCGGCGATGTTCACCTTGCCCTGACCCGTGGCGAAATCAAACCTGAGGAAGAAACCCTGGTGCGCGTCCACGAGCCGGTATCGCTGATTGATTTTCTCGACAGCACGAGCGTCCGGCACACCTTCTCGCTCGATCAGGCGCAGGCCGCGATCGCCAAGGATGGCAAGGGCGTCATCGTCATGCTGCGCGGCCAGGGAGGGAACGACGACGTACTCGCCGCACTGCAACCGCAGGCCCCGGCGCAACGCCCGGCCGCCAAGTGGGACCCCCGACTGTACGGCATCGGCGCCCAGATTCTTCGCGATCTTGGCGTGCGCAAGATGAAGCTGCTCGCCAGCCCTCGGCGCATGCCCAGCGTGGCCGGCTTTGACCTTGAAGTCACCGGCCACATCGCCTCGCCGGCCGAACTGAACTAATCCTTATTTCCGAGCAAACACCATGCCCCGTTTCGACAGCATCCACGAGTACGCCCAAGACCTGAACGGCCAGTCCCTGACCGTCGGCGTCGTCATGAGCCGTTTCAATCCCGAAGCCTGTGAAGGCCTCCTCTCTGCCTGCGTAAGCGAACTGCAGCGCCTCGGCGTCGACGCCGAGGACATCGAAATCGCCACCGTTCCAGGCGCACTCGAAATTCCGCTGGTTCTGCAAACCATGGCCCAGACCGGCCGCTTTGATGCCCTGATCGCACTGGGCGCAGTGATCCGTGGCGAAACCTATCATTTCGAAGTCGTCTCCAACGACTCGTGCCGCGCCGTGATGGAAGTCCAGCTCGATACCGGGATCCCGGTCGCCAACGGCATCCTGACTTGCGAAGACGATGACCAGGCACTTGCCCGCATGCGCCAGAAGGGTGAAGATTGCGCACAAGCTGCGGTTGAAATGGCCAACCTGCTAAGTGCCCTGGGAGAGAGAAGCGCATGAACAAAAAAAGCGCCAAGCCGGCCGGAGACGATACGCCGAAGACCCCGCCTGCACCGCCCAAGTCGCCGCGCCGTCGGGCCCGAGAGTTTGCCCTGCAAGGGCTCTATCAGCGCCGTGTCGGCGGCCACGATGAAGCATCGATCGAAGCGCACCTGCAAGATAGCCCCGGTTTCGACAAAGCCGACCGCGATTTTTTCCTCGATCTCCTGCAAGGCGTTCTGCGGTCGCATACATCCCTGTGCGAACGCCTGCAACCCTACCTTGACCGGCCGTTCGCCGAGCTCTCCCCGATCGAAGCCTGCATCCTGCTGGCAGGGGCCTATGAACTTGCCAATCATCCGCAAACGCCCTACCGCGTCGTAATCAACGAGGCCATCGAGCTGACCAAAGGGTTCGGTGGCACGGACGGCCACAAGTATGTCAACGGCGTGCTCGACAAACTCGCCGCCGAGCTTCGCCCGGTCGAGGTTGAAGCCAAACGCAACGCCAAACAAGGCGCTTAAGCCCGGCGCACCGGGCAGGCGCACCGTCATGTTTGGCTCAACGCCCCAGCGCGACTACCTTGCCGGACGCGCAACGTTCGGCAGACATCCCGCCCCGACCGTACCTGCCTAAGCCATGCCGTCCGAATTTGACTTGATCGCGCGCTTTTTTGCGCGCCCAACCCCTCAAGCCATCCTCGGTCCGGGCGACGATTGCGCCCTGGTTGCCCCCTCCCCAGGCATGGAGCTGGCAATCACGACGGACATGCTGGTCGACGGCACCCACTTCCTGCCTGACACCGACCCACGTCGACTGGGCTGGAAGACGCTGGCAGTCAACGTCTCCGATCTCGCCGCAATGGGTGCGCAACCTCGCTGGGTTCTGCTTGCCGGCAGCTTACCCGATGCCGACGAAGAGTGGCTCGCCGCCTTTGCCGACGGTCTCTTCGCCTGCGCCCGGCGCTTTGGCGTCGACCTTATCGGCGGCGATACAACCCGGGGCCCACGCAATTTCTGTATCACGGCGCTTGGCGAATTACCCGTAGGTACAGCCCTGCGCCGCGACCGCGCACGAGCTGGTGACGACATCTGGGTATCCGGACAACCAGGACTTGCCGCCCTGGGGCTCGCCGCCTTATGTAACCAATGCGTTCTGCCCGAACAGTTCGGCAAGCGTTGCCGCGCAGCGCTTGAACAGCCGCTGCCGCGGGTTGAACTCGGTCTAGCCCTGCGCACCCGAGCCCTGGCCCACGCTGCGATCGACGTTTCCGACGGCCTGCTTGCCGACCTTGGCCACATCGCCACCCGATCGCAGCTGCGCCTGGAAGTGAGCACGCTGCAACTACCGCATCTGCCAACTGGTGTCGACCCGCAGTTGGCCCAGCGTTGCCAGCTCGCAGGCGGCGACGACTACGAGCTGGCCTTCACCGCAGCGCCAGAGAACCGCCCTGCGCTCGCCGCACTGGCCGCGCAGCTCGACCTGCCCCTCTGGCGCATTGGCTCGGTACGCGCACTGTCTGCTGGCGAGTTGCCCGGCATCGACCTGCTTGATGCTGACGCCCAGCCGCTCCCCCTCAACCACCTTGGATTCGATCACTTTGCTCAAAAAACATAGCCCCCCGCCCCCCTTCGCTTTCATCTTCTCGCACCCGGCCCACCTCGTATCCTGCGGTTTCGGTAGCGGACTGGCGAGCAGTGCACCAGGCACCTGGGCAACACTGCTCGCCTGGCTGACCTTTCCGGCGATGCGTATGTGGTTAAATGACTTGGAACTGGCCATCTTCCTCGCCGTCTGCCTGATTGGTGGCGTGTACGCAATCCACCTGACCGGCAAAGCCCTGGGCGAAGCCGATCACGGCAGCATCGTCTGGGACGAGATCGTTCCCTTCTGGATCATCCTCGCCCTCGGCCCAGACAACTTCAAGTACCAGGCGGCAGCGTTTATCCTTTTCCGCCTTTTCGACATCATCAAGCCGCCGCCCGCCCGCTATTTCGACAAGTACGTCAAAAACGGCCTAGGCGTCATGGCTGACGACCTGATCGCCGCGCTCTACACGCTTGGCGCACTTTACGTCGCCCAGCCTTACCTCGCATGAATACGCCCACTCAGTCCGTCCTCGAGACCCTTGCCGCACGACTCGGCGAGCAGCTTCGTCTCGCCGGACACACCCTGGCAACTGCCGAATCATGCACCGGTGGCTGGCTGGGCCAGTGCCTGACGGCCATCCCGGGCAGTTCGGCGTGGTATGACCGAGGCTTCATCACCTACAGCTACGCTGCCAAGACCGAATTACTCGGGGTCCCCAAAGAGTTGATCATGACGCGTGGAGCGGTAAGTGAAGCCGTTGCCCTGGCCATGGCCGAAGGCGCCCTGGCTCGCAGCCAGGCAAACTGGACGGTTGCGATAACCGGCATCGCCGGCCCCGATGGTGGCACACCGGAGAAACCCGTCGGCACCGTTTGCTTCGCCTGGATGGGCAGCGATGGATCGCGGCAGGTCACTACGCGGCATCTGGCGGGGGACCGCGCCAGCATCCGAGCACAGGCTGTCGCCACCGCCCTGCACGGACTGATCGAGTATTCCGGACAAACCCTTGCCTGAGCTCTCGCCTTTTTCTGATTACTGTATATAATCACAGTAATCATCCTCGCCACGCCAACACGTTAACACGGCGTCGAACATGAGATAATTCCGTCATACCGCGCAAAGGAATCCGCAATGGACGACAACAAGGCCAAAGCCCTCGCCGCCGCACTGGCACAGATCGAAAAACAGTTCGGCAAAGGTTCGATCATGAAGATGGGCGACCAATCGGTTGCCAACGACATTCAGGTGGTATCGACCGGGTCGCTCGGCCTCGACATCGCCCTCGGCATCGGTGGCCTGCCACGCGGCCGGGTAGTCGAAATCTACGGACCGGAATCCTCAGGCAAAACGACACTGACCCTGCAGGTGGTCGCCGAAATGCAAAAGCTCGGTGGAACGGCCGCGTTCATCGATGCCGAACACGCGCTCGACCCGACCTACGCCCAGAAACTGGGTGTAAAGCTTGATGAACTACTCATCTCGCAACCGGACACCGGCGAACAGGCCCTCGAAATCGCCGACATGCTGGTCCGCTCGGGCAGCGTGGATGTGGTGGTCATCGACTCGGTCGCCGCGCTGGTCCCCAAAGCCGAAATCGAAGGCGAAATGGGCGACTCATTGCCCGGCCTGCACGCGCGCCTGATGAGCCAGGCACTGCGCAAGCTCACCGCCAACATCAGTCGGACCAATACGCTGGTGATCTTCATCAACCAGATCCGGATGAAGATCGGCGTCATGTTCGGCAGCCCGGAAACGACGACCGGCGGCAATGCGCTCAAGTTTTATGCCTCGGTCCGACTCGACATCCGCCGCATCGGCGGCATCAAGAAGGGCGACGAGGTCGTCGGCAACGAAACCCGGGTCAAGATCGTCAAGAACAAGGTCTCCCCCCCCTTCCGTGAAGCCGTCTTCGATATTCTTTATGGTGAAGGCACCTCGCGCGAAGGAGAGATCATCGAGCTTGGCGTCAACCATAAACTGGTTGAAAAATCCGGCTCCTGGTACTCGTACAATGGCGAGAAAATCGGCCAGGGCAAGGACAACGCCCGCGAATTCCTCAAGGCCAATCCAGCCATTGCCCAAGAAATCGAAGCGCGTATCCGCGCTGCTGTCAACGTTCCGTCAGCCCACGCTGCACCGACGGACGACTAAGACAGTCCTTTAGCGATAGCGGGTGGAATGAGCCTCGATCTGCGCACTCGAGCCCTTCAGCTTCTGGCGCGCCGCGAACATGCGCGCGCCGAACTGGCGCGCAAGCTGTCCGCACACGCCGAATCGGAAGAGCAACTTGATGCACTTCTCGACACATTGGAGCGAGAGCGACTGCTCTCCGACACCCGTTACGCAGAAGCCAGGGTCAACGCCCGCTCCGCCCGCTATGGCAATGCACGGCTGGTTCAGGAATTACGCACCCAAGGCGTGAGCGAAAGTGACGTCGAGGTCGCGCTGCAAGGCATCAACGACGAATTGTCGCGCGCTCGCCAGGTCTGGGAACGCAAGTACGGGAGCGGCGGCCTTCCGGCCGATGCCAGCGAACGCGCTCGCCAGACCCGTTTTTTGCTAGGCCGGGGCTTCTCCGGCAACACCATCCGGCGCATACTGCGCGGAAACTTTGAAGACGAATGACGATGTCTGCTGCCCAGAATAACCAAAGTCAATCCAGCACCCTTTCTACCAAGGGCCTGCGCAAACAGTACAAAAAACGGACTGTTGTCCAGGACGTCTCGCTTGAGGTCGGCAGCGGCGAAGTTGTCGGCCTGCTCGGCCCGAACGGCGCTGGCAAAACAACTTGTTTTTACATGGTGGTCGGCCTGGTTGCATGTGATGGCGGCGAAGTATTCCTTGATGGACAAAAGATCACGCACTTCCCCATCCACCAGCGCGCCAAACTCGGCGTGTCGTACCTGCCGCAGGAGGCGTCCGTTTTCCGAAAACTGACCGTCACCGAAAACATTAAGGCCGTGCTTGAACTCCAAGGGCTCTCGGCCAGTGAAGTCAACCATCGCGCGGAGGAATTGCTCGCCGAACTGCACATCACCCACATCCGGAACAGCCAGGCAGCGTCGCTTTCAGGAGGCGAACGGCGCCGGGTCGAAATTGCACGCGCCCTGTCTACGGATCCTCGCTTCATCTTGCTCGATGAGCCATTCGCGGGGGTCGACCCGATTGCCGTACTCGACATCCAGAAAATCATCCGTTTCCTCAAGGAACGCAACATCGGCGTACTAATCACCGATCACAATGTGCGCGAAACGCTGGGCATCTGCGACCATGCCTACATCATGAATGAAGGCAGTGTCCTCGCGGCTGGCCGCCCGGATGAAATCATTTATAATGAAAACGTCCGCAAGGTCTATCTGGGCGAGAATTTCCGCCTTTGAAACCTGTGTGCGCTAACGCTTTCCACGAAGGCCCACTCGCCCTTCCCTCCGCATTGGCTGCCGCCCGGCAACCGTCATGAAGCCGACCCTCCAGTTAAAGCTATCCCAGCATCTGGCGCTCACTCCTCAGCTGCAGCAATCCATCCGCCTGCTGCAGCTGTCAACGCTCGAACTCGAGCAGGAACTGGAGCAGATACTGCGCGACAACCCGCTTCTGGAGCGCGAAGACGACGCGTACAGCACGGCACTGCCATCGGCATCAACCGACGGCAGCCCTGCGAATCATCAGGAGGACGCCCCCGAGGAAAGCGCTCCGGCACGCGATGAGGAGAGCTGGCTAGGCGAAGCAGAAGCCCCCTCCTACGGCAATGCGTCCGGCTCCTTCGACGACGAGGACGGCGATCGCAACGACATCCAGGCAGCGACGACCTCACTCCGTGAGCATCTGAGCTGGCAACTTGGGCTGATGAGCCTATCCGAACGCGACCGCTCGCTTGTCCAGTGCCTGATCGAGGCTTTGGACGATGACGGATACCTGACGATCTCGCTAGATGAACTTGCCGAATCGATCAGCGCCGAACCTCCCCTCGAACCCGAGGAGCTGCAGATCGCCTTGTGCCACTTGCAACACCTTGACCCCATCGGGGTTGGCGCACGCTCGGCACAGGAATGCCTGGCACTTCAGCTCGCGGTTCTCCCCGCCGACGGCATACAGCAACTGGCCTTGCGGATCGTCCGCGAACACCTTGAATTGCTTGCCGGAAGAGATTTCGCGCGACTCAAGAAATTGACCGGCGCTGACGACGAATCGTTACGCCTCGCCCAGCAACTGATCCGCGGGCTGAACCCTCGGCCCGGCGCCCAGTACACGCCGCTTGATGCACGTTACATCACCCCCGATGTCGTCGTGCGTAAAGTACGCGGCCAGTGGACGGTCTCGATCAATCACGATGCTTACCCGAAGCTGCGCATCAACAGCCTGTACGCCAGCATTCTTTCGCAACAGCGCGGAAGCGGGCTTTCCGGTCAGTTGCAGGAGGCACGCTGGCTTATCAAGAATGTGCAACAGCGTTTTGACACCATACTTCGCGTGGCACAGTCTATAGTGGAAAGACAAAGACAGTTTTTCGATTATGGGGAAGTCGCCATGCGTCCGCTGGTGTTGCGGGAGATCGCTGATATCCTCGGACTGCACGAATCGACCGTTTCACGGGTGACAACACAGAAGTACATGGCCACTCCGCGCGGCATCTTTGAACTCAAGTATTTTTTCGGCAGCCATGTGGCCACCGAAAGTGGAGGCGCCTGTTCGGCCACAGCCATCCGTGCCTTGATCAAACAGCTGATCGGCGCAGAAGATACCAAGAAGCCCCTTTCCGACAGCCAACTTGCCGACATGCTAGGCGAGCAAGGCATTGTGGTGGCACGCCGTACGGTCGCAAAATACCGCGAATCACTTAACATCCCGGCGGTCAAACTTCGCAAGGCGCTTTAACCGCCTGACCAATGCGATGAAACCACATCACACTGTCATCAGATTTTCCCCCACTCCGGCCGACGAGGCCGGAGCGGGGAATACCGAGAGCCGCTCCGGCGGCTATCAACTTGCATAGGAGCACGATATGAACCTGCAGATCAGTGGACACCACCTTGAAGTCACTCCAGCCATTCACGACTACGTGAGCGGCAAGATCGAGCGAGTCGTTCGTCATTTCGACAACCTCATCGACGTAAACGTCATCCTTTCGGTGGACAAACTGAAGCAGATTGCCGAAGTGACAGTACATCTAGCGGGCAAGGACGTGCATGTCGAAGCGGTTGATGAAGATCTTTACGCCGCAATCGACAGCCTGGCCGACAAACTGGATCGCCAGATCCAGAAGCACAAGCAAAAGCTGCAAAATCACCACCGCGGACAAAAACCGGCACTGAGTGTCGAATAACTTCCTGGCGGTGCCTTTCGGGGCACCGCCTTCTTACTTCTCTCTGTACAATCTCGACTCCCACGCGCAACGAATTTTGGCGCTTTTATGACCAACCTCAGTCACCTTCTCACCCTCGATAACATCGTTCTCGATCTCGACGCCAGCAGCAAAAAACGCGTATTCGAACAAGCCGGGATCCTTTTCGAGAACCACCAGGGCATTGCCCGCAGCACCGTTTTCGACAGTCTTTTCGCGCGTGAAAAACTTGGCTCCACCGGCCTTGGCCGTGGGATCGCCATCCCACACGGACGGATCAAGGGACTCAAGACCGCGTGCGGCGCTTTTCTGCGTCTCGCCACGCCGGTTCCGTTCGATGCGCCTGACGGCAAACCCGTCAGCCTGCTGTTTGTCCTGCTGGTCCCTGAGCAAGCGACAGAGCAGCATTTGCAGATTCTTTCTGAACTCGCCGAGCACTTCTCCGACCCGTGTTGCCGTGACGCTCTGAGCAACGCCCGCACACCCGAAGACGTACGCCAGGCCTTCTCCCGCTGAAGACGCCCATGACCGCCCAACGCGCCCTTAGCATCACCCGCCTCTATGAAGACCACATTGAAAGACTCAAGCTAACCTGGGCAGCAGCCATTGGAATTGAGCGCCTGGTCGAACTTGGTGACCAGGAAATCTACGGGCCGGACATCGTTGGTCACTTCAATCTGATCTATAGCCACCGCATTCAGGTCATCGGCAAGGCCGAAATGATGTGGGCCGAACGCGCCGGGAGTGAGCGCTGGCGGCGACAGATCGAGGACCTCATGGCCTCACGTCCGCCAGCACTGATCGTCGCCGATGGCCTTGACGTTCCTGACGACACCATCGAGTTATGCGAAGCGACGCAAACCCCCCTGTTTACCAGCCCAAAGCCCTGCTCCGCCGTCATTGACCTGCTCCACCTCTACCTCGCCAGGCGTTTGGCCGACACCGTCACTGCGCATGGCGTGTTCATGGACGTCTATGGCATTGGCGTCCTGATCACCGGGGACTCGGGTGTTGGCAAGAGCGAACTTGCCCTGGAACTGATTTCGCGCGGGCACGGACTGGTTGCAGATGACGTCGTCGAATTGGCGCGCGTTGCACCTAACACCATTGAAGGCCGCTGCCCCGGCATGTTGCGCGACTATCTCGAAGTACGCGGACTCGGCCTGCTCAATATCCGCACCATCTTTGGGGAGACCGCATCACGGCGCAAAATGAAACTTCGCCTGATCGTGCATCTGCAAAAGCATGTCCAAGGCGATACGCTCCCGCGCCTGCCGCTCGACAACCTGACGGATGAAATCCTCGGCATTCCGATCCGCAAGGTTATTTTTCAGGTGGCCGCCGGCCGCAACCTGGCCGTCCTGCTAGAGGCGGCGGTTCGCAATTGCATTTTGCAGATGCGCGGCATCGACAGCATGAGTGAGTTCATCACCCGTCAGCAACAAGCCGTTCTTGACGGCAATCACTAGGGCATTGCCACGCGGCGGCCTATCCGGCCGAACCGTTGCCAAAGCATGTGGCAAAGTCAAATCAGTTCGAATTCGATCACTTCGCCACTCGCCTCACGCCCGCTCCCACCAAAGGACAAACGGCCTTTAGCCAGGACTGGCCGTTCGGCTTGACGCAGAAAAACATCCCGATGACCTGGCGTAGTCAACACGGTGCCGTTAGTGCTGCAGTCGGCAAACATCAACTGACCGTCGCGCCGTTCGAAGTACGCATGCTGGCGTGAGGCGCGCCGATCATGCACTACCACGTCGCTGGCGGCATCGCGCCCCAGGGTAATACGTTCAACATCGGCCGCAAAAATCCTAACCTCACCGCGGTAGCGCAGACACAAGCGCTTTGCCGAAACGTCAGCCGCCGGCGTCACGCTGGCGGCCGCATGGCCTGCGGTCAAATCACCACCATCCGCCGGCAAAACTGACTTGAGCTGAAACACCCGTTCGCCTGTCGGCCCGACGCCGCGTGGCTCGAGTGTCTTTTGCCAGGCGGGTGACAAAGCGTCTGCGCCCGATTCGCTGGTCATGACCTGACCGGCGCTCGCTGCGCCAGCGAGCGTCGCAGCACGAAAAACCGCCACGCCACCGAAACCATCTACCGAGGAAAAGACGGGGCCGAAGGCAAACGCTTCGCGCACTCCCAGCTTGATACT
>CAZHFS010000076.1:0-10709 GCA_964531885.1 uncultured Propionivibrio sp. | reverse complement strand
ACATCCGCTCATAGACCGACGGGTCTTCGAGCGGCGAGAACGAGAAGACCAGGGTATTCGGGTTCTTGATCCGTTTTGGATCGGTGGGCGGATCGGCGACCAGATCCTTGTTGGCATCGCAATAAGCGGCATCCAGATCGCCCCGGTGCGGGCAGGCATCCTGAGCCAGTGCGGCGCTGGTGCAGAGTCCCAGAGCCATGAGCGTTGCCAGTGACGTTGCCTTCAGCATCCTTTCCATTCTGTATCCCCCATTCCTCAATCGTGTTTGGACGAACATGCAGACCGGCGGCACCAAGTCGGGCCTCAGGGGCTCAGGTGCTCTTGTTCTGAAGATCGCGGCGATTCTACCGACCCACGCGCGGGTGCCAAGGGGCAGAGCCGGCGAGACTTGCACTTGCCTTTCCCTTGCCTTTCAACTGCCTTTCAGTTGTGGGGTTTCAAGCGTGTTGCGAGGGGGCGTGGTGCCGTTACGGGCATGGAAACAGTGGGCGAAGGAGCATGCAATCGCGTACGGTGCTTCCCTCTGCCCAGTGGGTGCTATAAGCTTCGCCCTTTTCTCCGTTCAGCCTGCGGCCATGAAAATCCTGCTCGTGGAAGACGATCGCGATATGTCCAAGGCGCTCGCGCGCGCGCTCGAAAAGCGTGGTTTCGGGGTGACGCCCTGTTACGACGGAATCAACGCCTTTCAGCTCATGCGCCAGGAAGCGCACGATCTCGTGATTCTCGATCTGAGTATCCCCGGCGAAGATGGCTTGCACCTCCTGCAGCGCGTGCGCAACAGCGGCATCCGCACCCCGGTGCTTGTACTTACGGCGCGCTCATCGGTGGGTGACCGCATCGCCGGACTGAATGCCGGAGGGGATGACTACCTCTCCAAACCCTTCGACCTTGACGAACTCGAGGCACGGTTGCGGGCCTTGCTGCGCCGATCGCGCGGGCATGAGGAACAAAGCATGCGCTGCGGAGGACTGCGTCATGAGCGCGCCTCCGGTGCGTTTTACAACGGCGACGAACCGCTCGAACTGACGCCGCGCGAACAGACCATGCTGCAGGCCTTGATCGCCCGGCCCGGCCATGCCGTGACCAAGGAACGCCTGTTCCGGGTGGTGTTTGCCGATGAGGCGCAGACGCACCTCGAAGCCATTGAAGTGGTGGCGCACCGCTTGAGAAAGAAACTGGCAGGGACCGGCGCCGAACTGATGACCTTGCGTGGCCTCGGATACCTCTTGCGTGAAGAGAAGGCCCCGCGGCGCACGGAACCCTGACGTCATGGCCCTGCCCGGTGAGACGACGTCCACGCGCAGCTACATCCTGGCCTGGACGGTCATTCCGCTTCTCCTGATCCTGATCGTTGATACCGTGGCCATGTACCAGAGCGCCCTGCGCTCGGTCACTTCGGCTTACGACCGCACCCTGGTGGCCACGGCGCATGCGGTGGGCGATGCCGTGCGCTATGAGCAGGAGCAGTTCCGCGTGTCGCTGCCCCTGGCGTTGTTTGAAATCTACGAAGCGGAACAATCGGGGCGCTACTACTTCCGGGTGAGCCGAAGCGATGGCGAACTGATCACCGGCGACGACGACTTGCCCTTCGCGCAGAATGCCCTGCCGAGCCGGAATGTGTACCCCTCGCTGGTGACCTTCTACGAGGACACTTTCCGCGAACAGCCGGTCCGTGTGGCCATGCTTACCCAGCCGGTTTTTTCCAATGATGCCAAGGGGACGGTGATCATCCAGATCGCCGAACCGCTCAAAATCCGGCACGAAGCCGCGCGCGACCTCCTGGAAGATACCCTGCTGCGCCAGGGGGTGTTGATCATCGCCATCGTCGCCGTGCTTTTTCTGGCGGTTACCCGCTCGCTCAAGTCGCTCTATCAACTGCGCCACGAACTCGAACAGCGGCGTGACGACGATCTTTCGGCGCTTTCCCTGCGGCCGGGCTTGCGCGAAGTCCAGACGGTGGTCATGGCGCTCAACGATTTGATGGAACGGGTCGGACGACTGGTTGATAGCCAGAAACGGTTCATCGCCAATGCCTCGCACCAGTTGCGTACGCCGCTGGCCGTGCTCAAGACGCAGTTGCAGTCGGGGTTGCGCGGCGATGTGCCCGCGCAGGAAGTGATGCGCGAGATGGAGGGAACGGTCGAGCGCAGTATCCAGATTGCCAACCAGATGCTGCTGCTGGCCAAGGTCGAGCAGCGCCGCACGCAAGTGCCGATGGAGCGTTGCCGGCTCGATCGTCTGGCGCGCGAGGCAGCGCTTGAACTCTCGCCGCTGATTGCGGAGAAGGACCTCGATTTCGCCATCGAGGACAGCGAAGCCCTGTTCCTCGGCGATGCCTGGCTCGTTGGCGAACTGATTCGCAACCTCCTTTCCAACGCCATCCGCCATACCCCGCATGGGCAGCAGCTCGGCATCCGGGTTGGCAGCAGCGGCGATGTGGTGACCCTGACGGTCTGGGACACCGGCGGTGGCCTGTCCGACAAGCAGATCGAGCACGCCTTCCAGCCGTTTTCGAGCAGTTTCTCCCACCATGGCTCAGGCCTTGGCCTGTCGATCTGCCAGGAGATTGCCGTGGCCTTGCGCGGCTCGATCAACCTGTCCAATTGGGTGGATGGCGGCCGGGTGCGCGGGCTCAAGGCCCTGGTGCAGTTTCCGGCAGCGTGAGCGTCAGCGCAGGCACTGCAGGTGTGCCGACATGGCCTGCAGCATGGCGCGGGCAGCGAGCGAGAGCTTGCGCCCGCTGCGCTTGATGAGATGGGCTTCGGCGTTGGCCATGATCGGATGGGCGACGGGGAGCGTATGAATCTCCCCGTGGGCGATTTCATGGGCAACGACAAAGGCCGGCAGGAAGGCCACCCCCAGCCGGTGCCGGACGAACTGGCGCAGGATATAGAAGGAGTTCGTCGTCAGCCGCGGGGTGAGCCGGATTCGCTCGCTCTGCTCGACGTACTGCATGATCTGGCGCAGGCCGTAGGTCGGGTGGTTGAGGGCGATCGGAAAGGGTAGGAAGTCCTGGATGGTGAACGGCCCGCTCTGGCCGAGCAGCGGGAAATCCGGGCCGACGATGGCCTGTACGGCCTGCCGGCTGGACTTGACCGAGGTGATGCGCGGATCGTGCGGGGGGTTCATGACCAGGCCGATTTCAGACTCGTCTTCACTGACGCGGCGCACCACCTCGTCGGTGCCGCCGATATCGACGACCAGCGAGATGTCCGGGTGTGTGTCGCAAAAACGGTGTACCGGGCCGCTCATCAGGTCTTCGACGAAGCCTTCGCCCAATGCCACATGAATCTTCCCGCGCCGCAGGCCGCGTAGTTCGGCAAGGTGCGAGAGGAGGTCGCTGCGGTGCGCGCGCTGTTCGCGGTAATAGGCGAGGACCTGCAGCCCGGCCTCGGTCGGACGCACGCCGCGCGCCTGGCGCTCGAGCAGCGGTACGGCGAGTTCTTCCTCAAGCAGGGCGATCTGCCGGCTGACCGCCGACGGCGCCACATCCAGGCGTTCGGCAGCAGCGCGAATACTGCCGCCCTGCACCGCGGCATACAGAAAGGCCAGGCGAGATTCCTTCAGACTGTCGTCCATGCGCGTTGAGTCCGGTGCACCGCGAGGTGAGTGGTGAATTAAGTGTTGCAAAAATTAGAACACATTTCGTGAAGTGTTGATATTGATTCACCATCCCTGGACTCGCATCATGGGCAGGCCGGTGACCTGGGTAATCCGGGGTAATTCCAGAGACATAAACCGTACAAAACAAGGGAGGTCGGGAATGAGCAATGGCAACACGGCTGCGCTGGGCGATGCCAAGCCCCTCGGCGGCGACACGACGGGACGCATGGTGCGTCTGTTCGTTCTGGCGGTGGCGATCATGGCGATCGCCGAATGGATCGGTTCGGTGAATTTCAACGTGGGGCCAGGCAAGGTGGTTCTGCTGCCGATGATCTGGGCCCTGCTCATGGGCGGCGCCCTGGGGCTCGCCAAGTCGCGCCTGCCGGCGCCACTGCGCGTGGAAACCAGCCTGCAATGCACGGCTGCACTGGTGCTGCAACCGGCCTTGTTCCTGTTCATCGCCAAACTCGGCCTGTTGGTCGGCTCCTCCTTGCCCAAACTGGCGATGGCCGGCTGGGCGCTGATGTTCCAGGAGTTCGGCCACTTCTTTGGCACCATCCTGTTCGGCATGCCCATTGCGCTGCTGCTCGGCATCAAGCGCGAAGCCATTGGCGCGACCTTCTCGGTCGGGCGCGAGCCCAGCCTTGCCATCATCGGCGAAAAGTACGGCATGGATTCGCCCGAGGGGCGTGGCGTGCTTGCCGAGTACCTGACCGGCACGGTGTTCGGCGCGGCCTTCATCGCCATCCTGGCCGGCTTCATCACCAGCCTGAATATCTTCGATCCGCTGTCGCTGGCCATGGGCGCCGGCGTCGGCTCAGGCAGCATGATGGCCGCTGCGGCCGGCGCCATCGCCGCGCAACAGACGCCCGAGATGGCCAAGGAAGTGATGACCTTTGCTGCCGCAAGTAACCTGATCACCAGCACCATCGGCACCTATTTCACGCTCTTCCTCTCGCTGCCGATTGCCGTCTGGGCGTATCGGGTGTTCGAACCGGTGATCGGGCGCAAGTCTATCGCCTCCTCGAGCAGCGAAGCCGCGGCCAGCGGCGAAAGCGCGGTCGATGTGCCGCCGCTCGGCAGCATGGGCATTGCTGCCGCGCTGATCCTCTCCGGCCTGATGGCCCTCCTGGGCGACTGGATCGCGCGCGGGACCAACCCCGTCGACTCACTGCCTGGCCTGGTCATCATGCTTGCCGCCACGGTGGGCGGGATGGGCATCAACCGGCTGACAGGCCGCAAGGTGCCGGCGGTGTGCTGGGTATCGCTGGTGGCGATGTTGCTCACCGCGCCGATCTGCCCGTGGGCTGCGCAGATTGCCGCGCTTACCGGCAAGATCAACTTCCTCGCGCTGATCACGCCGATGCTGGCGTTCGCCGGCCTGTCGATCGCCAAGGACGTGCCAGCCTTCCGCCGCCTCGGCTGGCGCATTGTGGTGGTGTCTTTTGCGGCCAACGCGGGGACGTTTGTCGGGGCGACCATCGTTGCCCAGTTCTTCATGCACTGAGCGCCAGCCGGCGCGATCACGGAGTCGAACCATGAGCATCAGCGAAGCCCTCGTCGAACGCATGCGCGGCTGGCGGCATGCCCTGCACGCCGCGCCGGAAACCGCTTTTGAAGAGGTCGCCACCGCTGCCCTGGTGGCCGGGGTGTTGCGTGAAGCAGGGATCGAGACGCACGAGCGCGTCGGGCGCACCGGCGTGGTCGGCGTACTGCGGCGTGGTGCAGGGCCGAGCCTCGGCCTGCGTGCTGACCTCGACGCCTTGCCCTTGCAGGAAAAAAACACCTTTGCTCATGCCTCGCAGCATGCCGGCAAGATGCACGCCTGCGGGCATGACGGGCATACCGCGATGCTGCTTGGCGCGGCGCTGGCGCTAAAGGACGATCCGGGTTGGTGTGGGACCGTGCATCTCATCTTCCAGCCCGCCGAGGAGGTCGCAGGCGGTGGGCAGGTGATGGTCGACGACGGCTTGTTTGAGCGCTTCCCGTGCGACCGGGTGTTCGGCCTACACAACTGGCCGGCCTTGCCTTTCGGTCAGTTCGTGGTCAACGCCGGGCCGATGATGGCCTCTTTTGACACCTTCGAGATCGTCGTCCAGGGCAAGGGCGCGCACGCCGCCATGCCCGAGCAGGGCATCGATACCCTGTTGTGTACGAGCGAGATCGTCCTCGCCCTGCAAAGCATCGTCAGTCGCCGCCTGCCGGCGCACGAAACAGCGGTGGTCAGCGTCACCCAGATTCACGGCGGTGATGCCTACAACGTTCTGCCCGACGACGCGGTGATCCGTGGCACGGTGCGTTGCTTCTCGCTCGAGACGCAGCGCCGCATCGAAGCCCTGATCGGCGAAATTGCCGCCGGCATCGCCGGCACGCACGGCGCTCGCGCCACGCTGGCCTACCGCTATGGCTATCCGGCGACTATCAATGCCCCGCTCGAAGCCGAACTGGCCCGCACCGCGGCGGCCCGCGTCACGGGCGCCACGGGGGCCGGCGAAGGGCGTGCGTCGATGGCCTCCGAGGACTTTGCCTTCATGCTCCAGCGCCGCCCGGGCGCCTACGTCTGGCTGGGGACGGGCGGTGCCGCGCCGCTGCACAACCCGCACTACGATTTCAACGATGCCGCCCTGGCACTCGGGGCCGGATTCTGGCTCGAGCTCGTGCGTACCTGTGCCCCGGCAAACTGAGGCGAGCCGCCGATGGCCTGGCCCCGGGTTTGATCTGATCCTCCGTAGCAGGTTGGCGCCAGCATTAAGCTGGCGCTTTTTTTTATCCAGATTCCGGCTGGCGGGAGCAATCCGTCTGCTTGTTGGTTTCCCCGTGCTGTGGGCAGCCAAGGGGCATCTCAGCGCCGCACATACCCTTGGGGCACGCCTGTGAAGGCAAAGGCTGGATTTGAAATACATGAAACGATGTGATGCCCGTGATTGACTCTTCGCTGAGCACGCAATACTGTTCAGTCAGGGGAGTCAGCAGCGGCTGACCGAAAACACGAAAGACTGCAGAATGGCTGTTATGCTCGAACGATTCACCTGCCAGGAGGCCGCATGTTCGCAGCGCTGAGGGTGCGTACCCAATTGATGATCCTCTCCGGCGTCAATCTGGCCCTGTTCGCGCTTGCCCTGCTGCTTGCGGTGTTGGCCTTGCAGAACAGCCAGACACGCTTCGCCGAGTTCATCCAGCGCGATACGGCGCGGCTTGCCTCCTTCAACGAAATGTACGCACAGGGGCTGCAAAGCGGGCAGGCGCTGCGTAACATCATGCTCGATCCGGCCAACCGCAGGGCGTATGACAACCTCGACAAGGCTCTGGTCGATTTCGATGCGGCGCTGAAAAAGGCGAGGGAATTGAGTGCGGCGCGTCCCGATGTGCTCGATATCGTCTCCAAGCTCGAAGCGCTGGCAAAACAACAGCATGCGGCGCGTACTGCCGTACTCGCTGACGTGTCCGCCGGGCGCCTCGAGGAGGCAAAAGCGCGCCTCAACAAGGACGAAACGCCGGCGTGGCGGAATCTCAAGGATGTCTTGGTCAATGCCTTGGGGGTTTTGTCTGACGAGGCGGGGAAAATCGAAAAACAATTGGCAGAAGAGAGCGCCAGCAAGCTGCGCATGATCATTTCTCTGACCGCTGTGGCGCTGCTTTGTGCTCTGGGGCTGTCGGCGGTGGTCGCCCGTAACATCCTGCGCCAGCTGGGAGGCGAGCCAGCGAGTGCGGTCGCCCTGGCGCGCCGCATTGCGGACGGCGACCTGACCGAGACGATCAAGGTGGCGAGCGGCGACACGGTCAGCCTGATGGCCTCGTTCGCGCAAATGCAGCGTGCATTGGGGGCCATGATCGGCGATACGCGCCAATCCGCCGATGCCATTGCGGCTGCGGCGCAGGCGATGGCCACGGCCGGAACGCAGGTTGAGAAAAGCTCCGGTGCGCAGTCCGAGGCGGCCTCTGCCGTTGCCGCCGCCGTCGAGCAGACCTCGGTCAGTATTTCCGAAACCGCGCGCAACGCCAGCCTGGCGGACGAGACCGCGACGCGGGCGCGCGGCGAAATCGAGACGACCTTGAACGTCGTGCGCGAGACGGTCGATAACGTCGACAGCCTGGCCCGCATGATCCATGCCGCCAGCAGCGATATCGTCCGACTGGCCGAGAGTTCACGTCAGATCGACGGCATCGTCAAGACGATCAAGGATATTGCCGACCAAACCAACCTGCTGGCCTTGAATGCCGCCATCGAAGCGGCGCGTGCCGGCGAGCAGGGGCGCGGCTTTGCGGTCGTGGCCGACGAAGTGCGCAAGCTGGCGGAGAGTACCACCCGGGCCACGGTCGAAATCTCCGGCCTGATCGGCGGGGTACAGTCGGAAGTCAATAGCGCCGTTGCCCGCATGCAGGAGGCTAACGACAAGGCTGGGGTAGCACGAGACCGCGTGTTCACCTCGACTGGCGCGCTCGATGCCGCCAGCAGTGATACCGGGCGGGTGAGCGAATCGGTGCGGAACATTTCTGACGCCGTGCGTGAGCAGGATGTTGCCGTGCAGCAAGTTGCCCGACGCATCGAACAGATTGCCCAGATGACCGAGGAAAACACCGCCGCTGCAGCGAACGCCGCCGACACGGCACGGCAGCTTGACGTGCTGGCGAGCAAGCTGCACGAGGCAGTGGGCCGTTTCAAAGTCTGATCGGAACAATCGGGCCGATTCCGCTTATGACCACCTCCATCCTCATCGACGACCTGCCGGCATCGCCGGCCAATAGCCGGATCCTCGCCGCGCTGGCGCGGCAGGGCGGGCTGACGCGCGAGGAAATCTCGCGGGCTGCCTACGTCAGCATGAACACCCTGTCCGGAGGCGGCTACTTGCAGCGCTTACGTCAGGAGGGTTTGATTTTTATCTCCGGGTGGCGGCGCAGCAAATCGGGCGCATTCTCGATCCCGCAATTCTCGCTGGGTTCCGGCCCGGATTTTCCGCGGCCGAGCGTCAACCTGACCAACCGTGCGGCGGCTGGCATGGAGCGCCTGGTGGAGGCCCTGCGCCGGAGCGGTCCGATGGACTATCGGCAAGCGGCGGCAGCTGCGGAGCTGTCGCCCAACACGGTAAAAAATGCGGGTTACCTCGATGCCTTGGTGTCGCAGGGGCGCATCCACATCCATACCTGGCGGCGTGGGCGGCATGGCGCGCCGCGGCCGGTGTTCAAGATCGGTGCTGGTGAGAACGCGCCGCGCCCGACGGCCCAAGCGCCGGGTGAGAAGTCGCGGGCTTTCCGGCAGCGCAAGCTGGCCGCGAACGCCGCCGACAATTTCGGGGCACAGTTGCGGCTCTTTTTGCCGCGTCCTCCCGGTCGCACCGAGTCCTGAACGGGCGGCGTTAGCCGGCGCCAGCCGGGGCGGAGATGTTGTGTGTTCGCGGCCTCGGCCACCGTGCGCTTAAGTGTGCCAAGGCGTCGGCATCGGCTTGCAGGGCGGCGGGGGTTCCGCCACACTCGTTTCTTTTCTCCGTTTTCTTGTCCTGTCTTACTCATGCCGCCTGCCGTTTACTCTTCCCCGCTGCAACCCGCCTGCCTCGAATTTGCGTCCGACGGTACGCCTGTATCCTCGGAGTATGGCGACGTGTATCACTCGGCGCACGGCGGGCCGGCGCAGGCCCGGCATGTCTTCCTCGGGGGCAATGACCTGCCGGTGCGTTGGGCGGGGCGGGAGCAGTTCACCATCCTCGAGACCGGCTTTGGCCTGGGGCTCAACTTTCTCGCCACCTGGGCGGCGTGGCAGGCCGATCCGTCGCGGTGTGCGCGGCTCGATTTCGTCTCGGTGGAGAAACACCCCTTCCATGCCGCCGACTTGGCGCGGGTGCACGCCGGCTGGTTCGCCGCCTGGCCTGAGGCCGTGCCGCTGTCCACTGCATTGTGTGCCGCGTGGCCGGTGCTCACGCCCGGTGCGCACACGCTCGAACTGGTGGGTGGGACGCTGCGCCTGACCTTGCTCTTTGGCGACGCTTGCAGGGTCTTGCCCTCGCTGGATCTTGCCGCCGACGCGTTCTATCTCGACGGGTTTTCCCCGGCGCGCAATCCCGAACGGTGGTCGTCCGAGATCTGCGTGGCCCTGGCACGCTGTGCCGCGCCGGCAGCCAGCCTTGCCACCTGGTCGGTGGCCGGCGGCGTACGCCGGGCGCTCGCGGCGGCGGGCTTTGACCTTGCTCGTCGGCCGGGCTTTGCCGGCAAGCGCGAGATGCTCGTCGGTCGGCGCAGGCCAGCCGACGACGTACCGCTACCGCGCGTAAGCGGCTAAAATAGCGGCCTTTTTTCGCTCAGGAATGCGGCATGCCGACCGGAATCATTGAATCGCTCGATCACGAGGCGCGTGGGATTACCCGCCTCGAAGGCAAAACCATCTTCGTCGAGGGCGCGCTGCCTGGCGAGAAGGTCGAGTACACCAGCATCCGCCGCAAGCCGACCTACGAGGTGGCGCGCGTCGATCGCGTACTCAAGCCTTCGCCCGACCGGGTGACGCCCAAGTGCCCGCATTTTGGCGTGTGCGGCGGTTGCAGCATGCAGCACCTCGACCCGACGGCACAGGTGGCGGCCAAGCAGCGCGTGCTCGAAGCCAACCTCTGGCACCTTGGCCGCCTGCACGCCGAGCAGCTCTATGCCCCGATCCACGGGCCGGCGTGGGGCTACCGTTTCCGCGCCCGCCTCTCGGCACGCTTCGTCGCCAAGAAAGGCGGCATGCTGATCGGCTTCCACGAAAGGAAGAGCAGCTACGTCGCCGACATGTCGGTGTGCCTCAACCTGCCGCCGCATGTCTCGGACCTGCTCCTGCCGCTGCGCGAACTCGTCGCCGGGTTGTCGATCAGCACCGCCATGCCGCAGATCGAACTGGCCATCGGCGAGAGCGTGACGGCGCTGGTGCTGCGTAACCTCGAACCGATCAACGCTGCCGACGAAGCCCTGCTCAAGGCCTTTGCCGACCAGCATGGCGTGGTCTTCTACCTGCAGCCCAAGGGGCCGGCGACGGCCTACCGTTTTTATCCGCTGGAAGGGCCGCGTCTGGCGTATCGCCTGCCCGAGTTCGACATCGAGCACGCCTTCTCGCCGACCGAGTTTACCCAGGTGAACCACGCGGT
>CAZHFS010000075.1:0-10786 GCA_964531885.1 uncultured Propionivibrio sp. | reverse complement strand
CTGGGTTTTGCCGCCGCACTGGAGCGCGAACGTTCGTCCGGCGGGACGGTATATGACTTCATCGTCGATGTTGTCCCGACCTTCCGGTCGCTGACCGTCTATTACCACCCGCCGCTTGATCATCCTGAGCCGCTTGGCGAACAGCTCGGCCAGGCGCTGCTCGAACTTGCCGCGCGGGCGAGTTCCGTGTCGGCAGTCGGCCGGCAGTGGCTCATCCCCGTGTGTTTCGATGCGGACCTGGCGCCAGACCTGGCGGAGGTCGCTGCAACCAAGGGCCTGACGCCTGATGATGTCATCGCGCTGATGACCGGGGCGAACTTCCAGGTGTATATGGTGGGATTTATGCCCGGCTTCCCCTACATGGGCGGACTGCCTGGCGTACTCGAAATGCCACGTCTCGCATCGCCGCGAACCGCCGTTCCGGCGCGTTCGCTGGGAATCACCGGGGCGATGTGTGCGGTTTATCCCTGGGAAAGTCCGGGCGGCTGGCGGCTGATCGGCCGTACGCCCGTGCCTTTCTTCTCAATGCGCGAGAGCGGTTCGCCATCGCTTCTCGTTTCCGGCGACCGAGTGCGCTGGCGGGCCATCGGGCGCAGTGAATTCGATGCGCTTGAGGAAGCGGGGCGGGCAGGTGTGCTGGAACGTCGCCAGTTTCTGCTTGCCGAGGGAGGTGCCTGATGTCCGGCCTGCTTGAAGTCATCAACGGGGGCATCGCCAACAGCATCCAGGACCTTGGACGCTTTGGGTCCCGCCATATGGGCGTAGCCGTCTCCGGCGCCCTTGACCCGATACTGGCGCGTTGTGCCAATGCCTTGGTTGGCAATGCGCCGGAGTGCGCCTGTATCGAGGTGCGAGCGCTTGGGCCAACCATGGTCGTTCGCCACGGGCGGGTGCGGGTGGCATTGGCCGGCACGTTGTCGGCAACGGTGCGCCGCGCCTCGGGAAGCACGCAGACCCTCGTGGCTTGGGCAAGCCTGACACTCTTCCCCGGCGATGTCATCGAGGTTGGCGACGTGCCGTTCGGCACCGCCTATCTGGCCTTGACCGGCGGCGTGGATTCTCCCCTTCAGCTGGGCAGTCGGTCGACCTATCTGCGGGCCAAAATCGGTGGCGTTGATGGCGGGCTCCTGGCCACCGGGCATCTGTTGCCATGCGTCAGCGAAATTCACCATGCGCACCGTGAGTTTCTCGGTCGGCCATGGGTAATCGACGACAGGCCGCTCAAGGTGATCCTCGGGCCACAGCTGGGGCACTTTCAGGCCGGGGCGGTGGACCGGTTGTTGTCAGAGGCATTTGTGGTCACGCCGAGCATGGATCGCATGGGGGTACGCTTGGAAGGGCCGCCGCTCGAGCATTGTTCGAGCGAAGCGGCCGACATCGTTTCTGATGGTGTCACCCCGGGGGCCATCCAGGTGCCGGGCAATGCGCAGCCCATTGTCTTGCTTGCCGATTGCCAGACGGTCGGAGGCTATCCAAAAATCGCCACGGTGATCAGTGCTGACCTCTATCGGCTGGCCCAGTTGCAGGCTGGTCAGCGCGTGCGTTTCGCCGCGGTCGATTTGGCCGGGGCGCGCCAGGCCATGCGTGAACGCGAAGCGCAGTGGGACGACTGGGTGTCGTGCATCGCCTTCGGTCTGAACAACTCGCATGCCTTGTACAATGACCTGTCGAGCGTCTGGAGCGACGATTTCGGCGACGACGTGTAATTTCCCGGGGAGACAAGCAGCATGAAACGTCAGCTCAATCTCAACGCTGATCTCGGCGAGAGTTTTGGTCCATGGGAAATGGGCAGCGATGCCGAAATGCTCGGCATCGTCGGTTCGGCCAACGTCGCCTGCGGCTATCACGCCGGCGATCCGCTGGTGATGAGCGGCACCGCTGCGCTGGCGGCCAAACATGGGGTGAGCATCGGCGCGCACCCAGGGTATCCTGACCTGCAGGGTTTTGGCCGGCGACGTATGGACATTCCTTTGCCCGAGCTTGAGGCCATGCTGATTTACCAGATCGGTGCGCTTGAAGCCTGCGCCCGCGTGCACGCTATGCGCGTGACGCACGTCAAACCGCATGGCGCCTTGTCCAATATGGCTTGTGTCGATCGCAAAATCGCCGATGCCGTTGCCCGGGCGGTGAGGCGCCTGGACGCCTCGCTCATACTCCTGGCGCCGGCGGCGTCGCAACTGGTATTTGCGGCAGAAGAGCACGGACTGCCTGTGGTTGAAGAGATTTTTGCCGACCGGGCCTACCTTGACGACGGGAACCTTGTGCCTCGCAGTCAGCCCGGGGCGATGATCCATGGCGCCGAGGCAAGTCTGGCCCACGTCATGCGCATGATTGAAGCGCAGGCACTCATTTCCATCAACGGAAGACGTATCCCGGTGAAACCGCAGAGCATCTGCGTACACGGCGACGGCCCAGAGGCCGTGGCCACCGCCCGAGCCATCCGTGATGGTTTGCAGGCGGCCGGCTTTGACATGGTGCCGATTCCGCAGTTGCTGGCCTGAGGTGTCGGCGGGGCGTGGGCGTGCTGCCGACGGCAGGGGTCGGCTTTTCTTTCATGGCCCACGTTGCTGGCCTGGCGCCTGTGGCATACTGGCACCCCTTGCCGTATCAGGCCGAGGCCACGGTCATGTGCAAGGCGGGTGTGCCGGCTACCGTATTGAATTACCGTCGGTTCGCTCGTCTGCATCACGCCGGCCCTGGCTTGCCGCATCATTTTGCGCCGTCAGGCCCCGCTGCCTGCAGTACGTGAGCAGCTTCCCTCGGCGCCGGCGTGGACAGCCCGGCCGGGCAATCAGTCAGGCTGAGCCGCCGATGTCGTGATGCGCGGCCAGCGGGAGGTGGCTGCGGTCTGGCAAATGCGGAGCATCAGCGGCAGATCGGCAGGTTATTTGTTGAATATTTTGTGAGGCTGGGCGAGTCATGGCACTGCGTATCATCATCACCGGCGGTACTTTCGACAAACAATACGACGCGATCCGCGGGCAGCTGACCTTCAAGGACAGCCACCTGCCGGAGATCATCGAGCAGGTGCGCAGTACGCTGCCTGTCGAACTGGAAATCAACCAGCTCGTCGATAGCCTTGACATGCAGGACGAGAACCGGCAGCGCGTTCTCGCCGCCTGTCAGCGTGCGCCTGAAGAGTACATCGTCATCACGCACGGTACGGATACGATGAGCGAGACGGCGGCTGTACTCGGCCAGGCCTTCGCCGCCGGGGATGCTGCCCTGGCTGGCAAGCACATCGTGCTTACCGGGGCGATGGTTCCCTATTCGGTGTCGGGGAGCGATGCCCTTTTCAACCTCGGCGGCGCTTTCCTCGCGGCGCAGCTGACCGCGCCAGGCGTGTATATCGTGATGAACGGCCGTTGCCGGCCCTGGGATCGGGTACGCAAGAACCGCGAACTTGGCGTGTTCGAGGAACCCAAGGGTTAACTTCCGGATCGGCTGCGCCAGCGTCGGCGACCGGGCCGCGCGGCGCGATTGATCCTCTCTGCCGAGTGTGACCATGCCCGAGATCAGCCTGAGCGAACCGACCTTGGCCGATGCCCTGCGCGATTACGCGCAGATACGGCGACTCTCGATGCAGTCGCTGTTCGAGAGCCTTGAGACGCTTTGCGAGGGCACCGTCGTCGTCGATCATGAGGCGCGCATTGTCTGGATCAACGAACGCTACGCCAAGCGCCTGGGCGCGAGTTCGGCGGCCGAGGCGATCGGCAAACCCGTTGAGGAGGTCATCCCGAGCAGCCTGATGCGCCAGGTGGTGCGTACCGGGCAGCCGATCCTGCTCGACATCATGGAAACGCCGGGCGCGACGTTCGTGGTGACGCGCATCCCGATCAAGGACGAGGCCGGGCGGGTGATCGGCGCGGCCGGATTCGCGCTCTTCGATCAGGTGCAATCGCTCAAGCCGCTCTTTGCACGCTTCGAGGCGATGCAGCGCGAGATCGCGCAGGCCCAGAAGCGCCTGGCCGAGGAGCGGCGCTCGAAATATACGTTTTCCAATTTCATCGGCGCGAGCCCGGTGTGCATGGAGGTCAAGCGCCAGGCGCGGCGGGCCGCCCAGCTCAACGCCACGGTGCTCCTGCTGGGTGAGACGGGGACCGGCAAGGAGCTGCTGGCACATGCCATCCATGCCGCGTCGGTGCGCGGCGACAAGCCCTTTGTCGGGGTCAACGTCGCGGCCATTCCCGACAACCTGCTCGAAACCGAATTCTTCGGTGCGGCCCCGGGGGCCTATACCGGAGCTGACCGGCGCGGGCGCGACGGCAAGTTTCTGCTGGCCGATGGTGGGACGCTTTTCCTCGACGAGATCGGCGACATGCCGCTCCTGCTCCAGGCCAAGCTCTTGCGCGTCCTGCAGGAACAGGAGTTCGAGCCGGTCGGTTCGAACCGGGTGGTCAAGGTCGATGTGCGCATCATCGCGGCGACGAGTGTCGACCTTCCGGCGCTCGTCGACGCTGGGAGGTTCCGTGCCGACCTGTATTACCGGCTCAACGTGCTGTCGCTGACCGTGCCGCCGCTGCGCGAGCGTTTGGCCGATCTCGAAGCCCTGTGCGAGAGCATCTTCGAGCAGATCGAGCAACGTACCGGGCTACCCCACCGCGAGCTGCTGCCCGATGCATTGGCGCGGCTGCGCCGCTGTGCCTGGCGCGGCAATGTGCGCGAACTGCAGAACGTGCTGGAAAAAGTGGCCATGCTCTCGGATACCTTGCAGCTTTCTGCTGCTGATTTCGATGGTGTGCTGCCGCCAGATACACTTGCCAACGGAGGCGTACCGCCGGGGGGGGCTGCCAATCAGCCAATCGGGATTGGCGAAGCGGCAACGACGGTGCTTGCCCTGGAGACGGGGCATGCCGCCGCGATGGCGGCCTTTGAACGCACTTTGCTGCTTGAGGCGCTGGCTGCCTGTGGTGGGCAAGTAGAGCGTGCCGCGCAACGACTCGGGCTGGCGCGGGCCACCTTCTATCGCAAATTGCAGGCGCACGGGCTCAAGTCTCATTAGTGAGACATGTCTCGTTAGTGAGACTTCTCTCCGCGTTGCCTTTATTTCAATTATTTAGCTCAATTTCCTTGTGCTGTGGTGCATAGGCCGTCTTTTTCGGCGGTACCGTTGCGTCTCAAGTTTGAGATGTTTTCCCGGTGGTGGCTTGTTGTCCCATGCCGTGATTTTGGTTTTTGCTATGTAAAACAATTGCTTGTGTTTTCTGGCATGGCCCCTGCTATGCAGGGAGGCGCAAAGATGGCCGTCAGAGCCGCTGCGCTTCATGAGTAACGGGGGAGGGGCTTGCTTCACACGTACTTATTTCGGCGGGGCGATCCGGCAAACAGCCGGCAACACCTCGTCATCGAACCGGAACCGACGCGCTACGTCAGGTCAGGCAAGGTATTCCCTTGCCCTAGCCGGTGGCGGCGTGCAGTCCGACTGTCGCTCGTGCATGGTCGGCAGTGTTCCGTTTCATTCCCGTCCCCGCTGCTGTTCCGTTTTGCACCCAAGGTCTGCGTGTCACCGTTTCCTGTTTGATCCGGGAGGCGGCGTCACGCCGTGCCAAGTCAGAGGAGAGTCAAATGCAGCAACCGTCAGCCGCTACGCCAGCCTCCGGCAAGCGCAGCAAGATTATCAGCGCGGCCGAGGCCGCACGCCTGATTCAGGACGGAGATACCGTCGCCACGGGAGGTTTCGTTGGCATCGGATTCGCCGAGAACATTGCCATTGCCATTGAAAAACGCTTTCTCGGTGAGGACCCGCAGTCACCCGCAGGCAGTCCGCGGGATCTGACCCTGGCCTATGCGGCAGGGCAGGGCGACGGCAAGGAGCGCGGCTTGAACCATCTCGGGCACGAGGGCCTGGTTTCTTGTGTGGTCGGCGGGCATTGGGGCTTGGCACCCAAGTTGCAGGCGCTGGCGGTGAATGACCGCATCGCGGCTTACAACCTGCCGCAGGGCGTGATCTCGCACCTCTTCCGCGACATTGCCGCAGGCAAGCCCGGGCTACTGACTCGCGTTGGCCTCGGGACATTCGTGGATCCGCGCTTCGGCGGCGGCAAGATCAACAAGGTCACCCAGCGCGACCTCGTCGAACTCAAAGAGATCGATGGCGAGGAATACCTTTTCTACCGTACGTTCCCGATCAATGTCGGCATCATCCGCGGCACCACCGCCGATCCGGACGGCAACGTGACCATGGAGAAGGAAGCGCTGACGCTGGAGGCGATGGCGATTGCCATGGCTGCGCATAATTCCGGCGGGACGGTGATCGTCCAGGTCGAACGCATTGCCGAGCGCGGTACGCTCAACCCACGCCAGGTCAAGATTCCCGGCATTCTGGTCGACCACATCGTCGTCGCCGAAAAGGCCGACTACCACATGCAGACCTTTGTCGAAGCCTACAGTCCGGCGTTCTCGGGCGAGTTGCGGGTACCGATGTCGTCGATCGCGCCGATGGAGCTTTCCGAGCGCAAGATCATCGCCCGCCGTGCGGCGATGGAACTGTCGGCCAACAGCATTGTGAACCTGGGTATCGGCATGCCCGAGGGGGTGGCCAGCGTGGCGACCGAAGAGGGCATCATCGACCTGATGACGCTCACCGCCGAGCCCGGCGTGGTCGGCGGCGTACCTGCCGGTGGCCTGTCTTTCGGTGCGGCGACCAATGCCGAGGCGATCATTGACCAACCCTACCAGTTCGATTTTTATGATGGCGGCGGCCTTGATCTTGCCTTCCTCGGGCTGGCGCAGGCCGACGCGCACGGTAACCTCAACGTCAGCAAGTTCGGGCCGCGCCTGGCCGGCGCCGGCGGGTTCATCAACATCAGCCAGAACTCCAAGAAAGTCGTCTTCCTCGGTACCTTTACTGCCGGAAAGCTCGATGTGGGCGTCGAGGCTGGAGAGCTCAGGATTGTGCGCGAGGGCGAGACGAAGAAATTCGTTGCCGAGGTCGAACACCGCACCTTCAGCGGTGAGTACGCCTTCAAACGTGGCCAAACGGTGCTTTACATTACCGAGCGCTGTGTTTTCAAGCTGGTCAAGGATGGGCTGGAGTTGATCGAGATTGCTCCGGGCGTCGACCTTGAGCGCGACATCCTGGCACACATGGATTTCAAGCCGGTGATTGCGCCGGATCTGAAACTCATGGATGCGCGCATTTTTGCCGATGCTCCGATGGCCATCCGCGAAGCCGTGGTCAGCGGCGTCCGTCCGGCGCTGGTATCTGCCGCAACCGTGGCCGCTTAAGTCATCATCCGTTTGTGTTAAGCCGAATACACCAAGAATGAGAGGGTTTACACCATGAGTTTCCTGATTGTCCTGGCTTCACTGTGTTTTCTGATGTTCGTCGCCTACCGGGGATATAGCGTCATCCTGTTTGCTCCTGTGGCTGCGATGGGCGCTGTTCTCCTCACCGATCCGTCCATGGTCGCGCCGATGTTTACCGGCCTGTTCATGGACAAGATGGTCGTCTTCGTGAAACTGTATTTTCCGGTCTTCCTGCTCGGTGCCGTGTTCGGCAAGGTGATCGAGTTGTCCGGCTTCTCGAAGTCCATCGTCGCGGCGGTGATCAAACTGATCGGTCCGTCGCGCGCCATGCTGGCCATCGTGCTGGTGTGCGGCATCCTGACGTACGGCGGCGTCTCGCTGTTCGTCGTGGTGTTCGCGGTCTATCCGTTCGCGGCCGAGATGTTCAAGCAGGGGGGCATCCCCAAGCGGCTCATCCCGGGGACCATCGCGCTCGGCGCCTTCACCTTCACCATGGATTCGATCCCGGGTACGCCGCAGATCCAGAACATCATCCCGACCACCTTCTTCAAGACCGACATTTATGCGGCACCGGTGCTGGGTACCTTGGGCGGCTTGTTCATCCTGATCGTCGGGCTTGCCTATCTCGAATGGAACCGGCGCAAGGCGCTGGCAGCCCAGGAAGGCTACGGCACCGATCTGATTAACGAGCCGGCACCCTTCGAGAGTGAGCAGCTTGCCCACCCGTTGATCGCGATCCTGCCGCTGGTGCTGGTCGGGGTGATGAACAAGGTATTCACCATGGTCATTCCGTCGATCTACGGCGCGAGTGTCTCGTTCTCTCCGGCGGTCATTGGCAAAGTGTCGCCCGTGGTGCAGCAGACTAAGGCGATCATGGCCATCTGGGCGGTCGAGGGGGCGCTGCTGGTTGGTATCGCCACGGTCTTTGTTTTTGCTGGGCGCACTGTCATCCAGAAATTCGCTGAAGGTTCGAAGAACGCCATTGCCGGCGCCCTGCTGGCCACGATGAACACCGCCTCGGAATACGGCTTCGGGGCGGTGATCGCTGCGCTGCCGGGCTTCCTGGTCGTGGCCCAAGCCCTCGGCTCGATCCCCAATCCGCTGGTCAATGAGGCGGTGACGGTCACGGCCCTGGCGGGGATCACCGGTTCGGCGTCGGGGGGGATGAGCATCGCGCTGGCTGCCATGGCTGATACCTTCATCGCCAATGCACAGGCGGCGGGCATCCCCCTCGAGGTGTTCCACCGCGTGGCGTCGATGGCCTCCGGCGGCATGGACACGCTGCCGCACAACGGCGCCGTGATCACCCTGCTGGCGGTCACCGGGCTTACCCATCGCCAGTCGTACAAGGACATCTTCGCGATCACCATCATCAAGACGGTCGCGGTGTTCTTCATCATCGCGCTGTACTACATGACCGGCCTGGTCTGACCGTTCCAACGCCGGCTGCCAGGCGGCGGCCGGCCACCCATTTCGTATCACTCCCTGGAGGAATCACCATGTCCAAAGCCAGCATTATCGGTGCCTACAACACCCCGTTCGGCGCTTTCGTGAAAAAGGACAAGGCCACCGGCCTCGTGACCGATACCCGCACTTACTACGATCTGCTCATCGAGGCGGGGCGCGGCGCGATTGCCGATGCCGGACTCGACGCCAAGGATATCGACGCCGTGTATGTCGGCTCGTGCTCTCCCGGTACCTTCATCAACCAGGAACACGTGGCGCCGCTCGCCGCCGAGATCGACCCGGCCTTGCGCTTCAAACCGATGACACGGTGCGAATGTGCCTGCGCCTCGTCGTCGGTCGCCCTGTATGACGCCATTTATGCCATCGAAGCCAACCGTTACCGCAATGTGCTGGTGATCGGCGTCGAGAAAATGAATCTTCTGCCGACCCCGCAGATGACGCACGTGCTGGCCTGCTCCTCGCACTGGCCGAGCGAAGGCTCGAAAGGCTGGTCCTTCCCGATGCTTTTCGCGGCCTACGCCAAGGGTTATCAGAAGCAGTATGGCCTCAGCCCGGAGGATCTGGAAAAGATGCTGTGGACGGCGGGCGCCCTGTGCTACAAAAATGGGGCTGAAAACCCGCTGGCTCACGTGCGCAATGGCCCGCAGACGCTTGAGGAAATCCGTGCCTTGAGTCAGCCCGACGAGAAGGGCAAGTGCAAGAACCTGATGATCGCTGCGCCGCTGCGGCTGCACGACTGCTCGCTGGTAACCGACGGTGCCGCGGCATTGGTCGTTACCCAGACGGCCAACGTCAGCAACCGCGCCCGCGCCGTGGAAATTGCCGGTATCGGCCATTCCGCTGAGCGCCTGGCCGAGAACGTGCGCCCCAACATGTACGAGTTGATGGCCGGCAAGGATGCGGCCGCCAAGGCGTATCGCGAGGCCGGGATCAGCGCCGCGGACATTGATTTTGCCGAAGTGCATGACTGCTTCACCATCAACATGCTGCTGTCGACCGAGGCGCTCGGCCTGGCGGCTGACGGCCGGGCCGGTTTCGACTACCTCGATGGGCGGTTTACGCGCGATGATCGTGTGGCGATCAACCTCTCCGGCGGCCTTAAATCCAAAGGCCACCCAGTCGGCGCCACCGGGGCTTCGATGCATGCCCTGGCCTACAAGCAGCTGATCGGCGAAGCGATCGGCGTGGCGGCGAAGAAAGCCGACGTCGGCGTCGTCTATAACGTGGGCGGTTCGTCGGTGACCAATTGCGTCACCGTGCTCAAGGCGCCGCGCTGAGCGCAGGAAAGGAGATGGCCATGAGTGGCTTTATCTACAACGATCAGGAATACGGGCTCGAATCCAGCGGAGCCGCTTGGAATCTCGTAGTGCAACGCGCCGGCGGCAAGACGGCAGTGGTTGCCGCCGGGGTCTTTGCCGGCGAGGGGATAGAGGCGGCGCTGGCGCGCGCGCAAAAACTGGTGCGCATGCTCGCGCCGGTCGGCATCCGCGTCGTCGGTCCGGATGTGGCGCATCCCTTGCGGGTCGGTGATCTGAAGATCGTTCCGCCCGATGTGACGCATCCCAATTTCATTTACTGGGACAAGGACAGTACGTCCTGCCCGCAACAACTTTAAACCGTAAGGCGAAAGGAAAGAATATGGAAATCAAGGGTAGTGTGGCCGTCGTTACCGGCGGCGGAAATGGCATCGGCGAAGCCGTCAGCAAGTTCTTTGCACGCCAGGGGGCCAAGGTCGTCGTCGTCGATATGGCGCAGGCCAACATTGACCGCGTGGTCGGCGAGATCAAGGAGGCTGGCGGGGAAGTCGTCGGCGTGCAGGCCAATGTGACCAGCGAGGCCGATACCGCCCGTTTCTATCAGGTGGCTCAGGAAGCCTTCGGCAAGGTCAATATCGTCGTTTCCTGCGCCGGCATTATCCGCGACGGCACGATGCTCGCGCTCGACAAGGAAACCGGCAAGGTGTCGCGCAAGATGGGCCTCGACAAGTGGCAGCCGGTCATCGACACCAACCTCACCGGCACCTTCCTGACCATCCGCGACGGTGCCGAAGCGATGGTCAACGGTGGCTGGC
>CAZHFS010000074.1:7238-10876 GCA_964531885.1 uncultured Propionivibrio sp. | reverse complement strand
CAGATCCAGGCCATTCAGGCTGGGGTGGCGCCGGCGGATGCGTATGCCCGCGAATTGACCCGGCCACGCGATTCTTCCGCCGAGGCCATGATCAAGGCCTTGCGCAATCTCTATCAGGTGGTGGCCAGGCTGGGCGTCGATCTCTCGGCGGCCAACCGCCAGTTGGAAGAGCGCGTTGCCGCACGCACGACCGAGTTGCGCCTGGCCAATGAGGCACTGCAGCAGGCGAACCGCAAGCTGGCGGTATTTGCCCAGACCGATGGCCTGCTCGGCATCGCCAACCGCAAGTACTTTGACGAACGGTTTCGCGATGCCTGGCATCGTGCCATGCGCGAGCGCGAGCCGCTGGCCGTGGTCATGCTCGACGTCGATTTTTTCAAGGCGTACAACGACCATTACGGGCACTTGGCGGGGGATGCCTGCCTGCAGGCCGTGGCACGTGCCGCTGGTGAGCGGGTGGTGCGCGCCGTGGATCTTCTGGCGCGTTACGGTGGCGAGGAATTCATCGTGCTTTTGCCAAATACCGGCCTTGACGGCGCGGCGAAGGTAGCAAGGGATATCTGCGAGGCAGTTGGTGAATTGCGCTTGCCGCACGCGCATTCGTCGGTCGCTGCCTGGGTGACGTTGAGCGCCGGGGTGGCAGCATGGACGCCAGAGCGCGATGATATTCCGGCCCACCTCCTCGAAGCCGCCGATGCTGCCCTCTATCGCGCCAAACAGGAAGGGCGGGCCCGCGTCTGCCTGATGAAGGATTGAGAAGCCCCCGGGCCTAACGTGCCTGGCCGGGCAGGTTGCCCAAGGGCATTGCTGCGCAGAAGACCGGTTGTATTGCCGAAGACAATGGCTAAGTCACTGGCCCAGGCGTGCGTGTGAGTGTGCGTATGATGCGCGCTACGCAAGGCGTAATCTGGCTCAGTTCCGTTAGCCAATGCCGAAGCAAAGCGATTTGATTTCCAGGAATTCATCGAGGCCGTGCCGGGAGCCTTCGCGCCCCAGTCCGGACTGCTTGATGCCGCCAAAGGGGGCGACCTCGTTCGAAAACAGGCCGGTGTTGATGCCGACCATGCCGTACTCGAGCGATTCGGCGACCCGGAAACTGCGTCCGATGTCGCGGGTGTAAAAATAGGCCGCCAGGCCGCATTCGGTGGCGTTGGCCAGGGCAATGGCTTCGTCCTCCTCGGTGAAGCGGAAGAGCGCGGCCACTGGCCCGAAGATTTCTTCCCGGGCGATGCGCATCGTCGCGTTGACGTCAGTCAGCACGGTTGGCTCGAAAAAGGTGCCGCCGAGGGCGTGCCGTTTCCCGCCCAGAAGGACCTGGGCGCCGTGCTCGATGGCATCGCCCATCAGGGTTTCGACCTTGACCAGGGCCTGGGTGTCGATCAACGGGCCCTGGGCCACGCCATCACGGTCGCCTGGGCCGACTTCGAGGGAGGCGACCCGGTCGGCGAAACGATGGGCAAATTCGTCGTAGATCCCGGCCTGGACGTAGAGCCGGTTGGCGCACACGCAGGTTTGCCCGGTGTTCCGGAATTTGGCGGCGATGGCGCCTTCGACAGCCGCATCCAGATCGGCATCGTCAAAAACAATGAAGGGTGCGTTGCCCCCCAACTCCAGAGACAGCTTTTTGATGGTTGGCGCGCATTGCGCCATGAGCAGGCGGCCCACTTCGGTTGAGCCTGTAAACGAGAGCTTGCGTACCACCGGGTTGGCGCACAGCTCACTCCCGATGGCGACCGGGTCGCCGGTCAGCACATTGAGCACGCCAGCGGGCAGCCCCGCCTCGGCAGCAAGTTCCGCCAGAGCAAGGGCGCAGAGGGGGGTCTGCTCGGCTGGCTTGACCACGACGGTACAGCCGGCCGCCAGCGCCGGGGCAATCTTGCGTGCGATCATGGCCAGCGGGAAATTCCAGGGCGTGATCGCGGCAACGACACCGACTGGTTGACGCAGTGTGATGAGTCGTTTGTCCCGGGAAGGGCTCGGGATGCTCTCGCCGTAGGCGCGTTTGCCTTCCTCGGCAAACCATTCGAAAAACGAGGCGGAGTACGCGACTTCGCCGCGCGCCTCGGTGAGGGGTTTGCCGCATTCGGCCGAAATCAGGCGGGCGAGTTCGTCGCTGTGGCTGTGCAGGAGGTCATGCAGTTTTTTCAGACAGACGGCGCGTTCCTTGGCCGTTGTTTGGCGCCAGCTTTGCCAGGCCTTGTCGGCTGCAGCGATGGCGCGCCGCGTCTCATCCGCCCCCATCTGCGGTACCTGCGCAAGCAGGCTGCCGTCGGCGGGGTTATGCACCGGAAAGGTGTGTTCGCTGTCGGCGGGCTGCCAGAGGCCATCGATGTAGGCCAGGGAATGAACAAGAGAGCGTGTGTGTGACGGTAGGGTGGCGTTCATCGCAAACAAGGGGCTGTACGTTGAGCCGACGGCGAGGGTGGGCCGGGTTGGGCACGGAAGGCCGACAGTTTATACTCCTGTGCATGCAATTACGACTTCTCCCGGTTTGCGTCCTGCCGCTCTGCCTGGCTGCCTGGCTTGCGGGCTGCTCGACGCCTGCTCCGGCGCCGCGCCCGGCACAGACCGAGGTGCCGCGCACGGGGCCTGAGCCGGTGCGCCCTGCCCAGTCAGAACAAGGCAACGAGGTGACCATCTATGCGCTGGGTCTGCTCAATACCGGCTATCGGTTTGGCGGCAAGAATCCCGATGCCGGGCTCGATTGCAGCGGCATGGTTTCGTACATCTACGAACGGGCGACGGGACTCCGTCTCAAAGGGAGCGCCGCAGACATTGCGCGCCAGGGGCGTACCGTCGAACGTTCCCAGTTAAGGCCGGGTGACCTGGTGTTTTTCAATACCCGCAATGCACCGTTTTCGCACGTTGGCGTGTACATCGGTGGGCAGCGCTTCGTGCATGCGCCATCAAGCAACGGCAAGGTGCGTATCGAACTCTTGACGACCAGCTATTTTGCGCAGCGCTATGAGACGGCGCGCACGTATTTCGATTAAAGCAGCGACATTGCCTGCCCGTCAGGGCGCGCGCAAAACCACCTTGCCGTCGCTGAGGCCGACCCGGTCGCCTTTCTGGACAACCGGCGCGTCATCCTGCTCGTAGATGGCGTAGGTGCCATCGTCAAAGCGGACGCTGATTTTGTAGTACGTCTCCATTTTCGGTTGACGTTCCTGGCGAAGCTGCTTGCGCGGTGTGGTTGAGGAATAGACGGCGGTCGTTTCGAGTCCCGGTTCGGGGGTTACCGCCGAGTGCTTGGCGACTGGGTCGCGTTGTGCCGGCTGGATATTGGTGACGAAGCCGCAGGGTGGGCAGACCGCGGGTTCCGTCTGTTTGGACAAGGCGCGGATGTCTTCCGCGCTTTTCGGAAGAATCAGGTTGGTCTGGGCGAGCAACGGTGCCGACAAGAAGAATAGGGCACAGGCAATCGGGCGGATCGAGCGTTTAGTCATGGCGTGATGTGTGGCGCGCACAGGGCAGACAGAAGGCGTCGATTATAGTCGCTGTCATGCATCGATGCGCGGCCCGGAGAATCAGAGCGCCATCGTCGCCATGACTCGCCAGGCAATCACTCAGCTTGTCGATCCGAGGGGGAGTGTTTCACCTACAGGTGCAGCGGCCTTGTCCTTGGCACGGCTCGGCGA
>CAZHFS010000074.1:0-7138 GCA_964531885.1 uncultured Propionivibrio sp. | reverse complement strand
GGGGGAGTGTTTCACCTACAGGTGCAGCGGCCTTGTCCTTGGCACGGCTCGGCGATGCCAGACCCAATGGGCGGGCAAAGACCGCGAACAGGGCGATGATCAGCGCGCTGGAGAGCCAGGCGGTCCACAGGGTATGGGAGAGAAAGTGCTGGCCGCGCATCTGCTGAACCCAGCCCAGCGTGAAGCCGGCAAGGATGCCCAGGGCAAAGATGCCGCGTGCCCTCGCCGGCGCGCGCGGCAGCCAGAAGGCGGCCAGGGCGGAGAGCCACATGGCGCTGCTGGCGTGGCCGGCGGGAAAGCAATGCCCGGCAGACCAGTCGGCCGGAATGACGTCGAGCAGACGCAGGAAGGGGTGGTGGCCAGCGTAGCGGTCGACGCCCCAAGGGCAGTGCAGCGCCGAAATGCGCTTCAGGTTGTAGATCATCAGCGGCTCGAAAAAAGCGCTGAGTGCCGAGATGCGAAGGGCGGCGCGTCGTGCCGGGGTGAGGAAACGGAGGGGGAAAGCGAGGTCCACGAGGGCGCCGGCCATCAGGATGAAGCCAATCCACATCAGGACGTTTTTGACGTAGCCGTGCATGAACGTGGTGGCGAACCAGGTTTTGTCCCATGGAAAGCGTTGTATTGCCGGGTCGAAATAGAGATCGGCGAGCCACAGATCAAGATCGGTGTATTGGCCAAGCAAGAGAATCAGCACGGCGCTGAGGGCGAGGCCAATGATCGAGCGAATCAACCAGTTGGGCGAGGATGTCTGGGCAAGGCTGGGCAAACGAGGCATGTCGGACTCCTTGGAGAATGGAGCCGAGTATGTCCAGGCTTTCTTAAGGCAAGCTTAATGTCCGCTCCGTTCGGTCGCTCAGACGAGTGCCGCCTGGCTCGCTAATGCCCGTTGATTGGCGTCTTCGTCTCGGCGAGCAGCAAATCGACAAAACGGCGGGTGAGCAGGGAAGGGGCCGCGTGTGAGGGCATGGCCATGCTGACCGAGATTGCCAGGGCCGGCCGCAGCGGTTTGACGAGCAGCTGGCCGGAAAAGGTACCGGTGACGTAGGGCGTCACGATGCCGATCCCGGAGCCTGCGGCGACGAGTGCGCAGACGGTGATTGACGAAGGGGTCTGCACGGCGAAAACGTCGGGCAGGCCGTGTTGTTGCAGTTGGGCTTTGACCCGGAGGCTCAGTTCGTCGTTTTCTCCGATCGATAGGATGGGTTCGCCGCGCAGCATCGGGTACTCGATCACCTCGGCATCGCTAAGCCGGTGGCACAAGGGCAGGACGCAGACGGCTTCGGTCGTCTTGATCAACACTGGCCGGTGGTCGTTGGCGTTGAGTTCGCCGGTGGTCAGTGCCAGATCGATCAAACCCTGGTGTAGCTGATCCGAGAGCTGGGACGTATGCATGGTCTGGATATTGATGTGCGTCTCGGGATAGTCCTGCAGAAAACGGCTGACGATGGTCGGCAGCAAGCCGACAGCCAGGGTCGGGGTGCAGCCGAGGCGCAAGGTCTGGGTACCTGACTTACGCATCACCGCGACGACCGATTCGATTTTCTGCAGGCCGTTGTAATGGTCCTGGATGGTCTTGTAGAGCATCCGTCCTTCCCCCGTGGGACGCAGGCGGCCGTGGTGCAGGTCGAAGAGGCGCAGCCCGGTCTGATGCTGCAGTTCGGCGATGCGTCGGCTGATCGAGGGTTGCGTGGTGTTGAGCATGAGAGCCGCGCCGGTCGTCGTGCCGAGTTGCATGACGGCCTTGAAGGCCTCGATCTGCTGGAAATTCAGACTCCTTGGCATTTTGCTCTCCGTACTTTGAGTGGGGATTTGCAACTCGTCATCCGATCCAGACTATATCGAATCTGTATAGCTTGCGCGATAAATAGAATTTGAGCGTATTGGGTGGGTGCGTTAACGTCACCTCACCACGGAACGCGCATACCTGCGCCGGGTGTCTGGGATAGCGCAGGTGGCAATGCTCAACGCCGCAAAAGGAGAGCCGATGTTGAATCCGCAGATCGTCAACCGTCCTTGTCCGATCCGGCGCCTGGGTGCCGGGCCGGCCCATCATTTCTTCGGTTATTACAACAAGACGGTCTGGGACCCCAGTGGGCGCTACCTGCTGGCGCAACGCGTGCCGGTGATGGACGCGGTGCTCACGCCCGACCTCGTCGCCGAAGTCGGCTTTTTCGATCTGCAAGCCGGCGATCGCTTTCATGTCCTCGACCGGACCCGGGCCTGGAACTGGCAGATGGGGGCTCAACTCCAGTGGCTGGAGAGGCACGGCCGTTTGCAGGCGATCTACAACTGCCGGACGGAGACGCGAGACGGTATTTGCCCGGGGTTCGGTTCAGTTGTCTGCGATGCCGAAAGCGGCGAAAAGCGGACATTGCCGTTGCCGGTGTATGTGGTGGCACCCGACGGTCGTTTTGCCCTGTGCGTGAGCTATCGTCGCCTCTACATCACGCACGAAACGATCGGCTATCCCGAGGAGGGAGCGCCAGCGAACCTCGCACTGGCGCCTGCAGACGACGGCATCCACTATCTGGACATCGAGCGCGGTGAGTCGCGCCTGGTGGTGAGTTATGCCGATCTGCGCAATTTTCATCCCGCACGCTCGATGGACAAGGCGATCCATTGGGTCAGCCACATCGAGATCGACCCGACCTCCTCGCGTTTCCTTTTCCTGCACCGCTGGACCGAGCGCGTCAAGGACGAAACCTGCTTCCTGCATCGGTTGATCACAGTGAATCCCGACGGCAGTGACATGCGCCTGTTAGAGGATTCGGATCATCCTCTGCCGCAGTTGGCTGACGATTTCGATCCGACGGCCGTCGGTACCTACGACTACGAAAAGTCCGAATATCAAATCTCGCACCCGCTGTGGTTTGCGCCTGGGCGCATCGTGGTCTGGGGGCCGCACGCGGGGCGCATCCACTATCACCTCTATACCGACACCGAGCAAGGCGAGGTTGAGGTGGTTGGGGGCGGCTTGCTCACCGAGAACGGGCATATGTCCTTCTCGCCGGTCAATCCGCGCTGGCTGTTGAGCGACACCTACCCCGATCCGGCGAGCAACGAACGCATTCTCTTTCTCTACGACATGCGCACCGGGGTGCGGCACGACATCGGCAGTTTCTACGCCGACCCCAAGCTCAAGAAGGAAAACCGTTGCGACCTCCATCCGCGCTGGAGTCGCGACGGGCAACAGGTGTGCATCGACTCGGTGCACGAACACGCGCGGCAGATGTATCTCATCGACGTGTCCGGCATCGTCGGCAGGGAGTAGGCGCCGCCGGATACTTCGCTTCGCAAGCAGCAGCACAACAGGGAGGCAATATGAAAAAGATGCTGATGGCCAAGGGCGCGCGCACCATCGTTGAGGTGTGTGCAGGAACCAAAGCAGGAGAAAAAGCAGTCATCGTCACCGAGCCGTGCATGCTCGAGATGGCCGAGGCGATCGCCGCAGCGGTGATCGCGGTCGGCGCTGAACCGACCATCACCGTCATGCCACCGCGCGCCTCCGACGGGCAGGAGCCGCCAGCTCCCGTGGCGGCGGCGATGAAGGCCAGCGACGTGTTCTTCAATGTGGTCAATAAATCGATCACCCATACCCGCGCGACGCGCGAAGCCGCCGAGGCCGGTTCGCGCGGCATGATGATGACCCAGTTCAGCGAAGGCATGTTGATGGGTGGCGGGATTACCGCTGACTTCAAGACCATTGCCCCGCAATGCGAAGCCGTGGCCCAGGCGCTTGCCGGTGCGGAATCTATCCATCTGACGACGCCACACGGCACAGATTTGCGTTTCTCGGCGACGGGCCGGAGAGGGAACGCCTTGACCTGCCTGATCGGGCCGGGCCAGTTCACCACCGTGCCGACCGTCGAGGCTAACGTCTCGCCGCTCGAAGGGACGGCCGAGGGCGTTATCGTGGCCGACGCCAGCCTGCCCTACATCGGCATTGGCCTCCTGCAGGAGCCGATCGTGGCCAAGGTCGAGAAAGGCATGATCGTCAGCCTGAGTGGCGGCAAGCAGGCCGAGATGCTGCGCCAGAACTGGGAATCGAAGAACGACCCGCTGGTGTACAACGTGGCCGAACTTGGCGTGGGCCTAAATCCCCAGTGCAGTTTCATTGGCTGCATGCTTGAAGACGAGGGCGTGTATGGCTCGGTGCATATCGGCACCGGAACCAACATCACGCTCGGCGGCCACACCAAGGCCGCCTGCCATTACGACCTGATCATGACCGGGGCCACCATCGTGGCCGACGGCCGGACGGTGCTCAAGGACGGCAAGGTCGTCCTCTAGGTGCCGCAGGCGGGCACCCGCCGCACTGCACTGTTTCGGCGTAAGCCGGCGCGGGTCAGTGGCGGAGGTGTCCTCCGGAAGGTCTGTTCTGCGAAGCGGGGCCTGGCGCCCGGCCAGGCTCTCCGAAAGCATCTGAAAGGAGCGGTCAACCATGAATGGCACAAGTGTTGCGGCAACCGGTGGTCTGCGCAAAATCCCCTTGTGGGTGCGCATCCTGATCGGTCTCTTGATCGGTATCGTCCTGGGCTTTACCGCCCCGGACATCTCCAAGGCGCTGGCCCCGATCGGGACGGCGTTCATGAAGGCGATCAAGATGATCGTCATTCCCCTCATCTTTTCGGCGGTGACCCTGGGCATCTATAAGATGGGCACCAACATGAAGGAGTTGGGCAAGCTGTCCCTGATCGCCTTCGTTTGGTTCTACGCGGCGACGGGAATCGCCATGGTCATCGGCATCGCGCTGAACGAAGTGTTCCATCCGGCGGCGGGGCTGGCTCTCGAAATGACCGGCAGTGTGCCGAAAGATCTGGCCAAGTCGGTCGACTGGGGCAAGTTCTTCCTCGACATCATTCCGGACAATATCGTGGCGGCGATGGCCGGGCAGAAGATCATCCCCACCCTGTTCTTCTCGGTCTGCTTCGGCATGGCGCTGGCGCGCACCGGCGAGTCGGGCAAGAAGATCGCCGACTTCCTCGATGGCATCATGCATGCGATGTTCAAACTGACCCAGGGCATCCTGGCCACCGCGCCGGTGGCTGTGGCCGCGATCATCGCCTGGGTGCTGGCCTCGCAGGGCACCAAGCTACTGATCGCCATGGGCAAGCTGGTTCTCGTGCTGTACATCGGCTTGTTCATCCTCGCGGCGATCTTCTGCGTCATCCTGTTCTTCATCGGATTCAATCCGCTGGCCACGTTGCGCAAAATCGCCGAGCCGCTGCTCCTGGCATTCACCACCAACTCCTCGGAGGTGACCCTGCCGGTGCACATGAAGATCCTCGAAGAAAACGGGATGCCGAACAAGGTGGTGTCGCTGGTCATCCCCTTGGGCTACAGCTTCAACCTCGACGGTGCGGCGCTCTACCAGGCGCTGGCGACCTGCTTCATCGCCGAAGCGTACGGCGTCGAACTGACCCTGCCGACGCTGGTGACGATCCTCGTGACCGCGCTGATCGCCAACAAGGGCACGGCCAACGTGCCGGGGGCGTCGCTCGTGGTGCTCGCCGTGCTGCTTTCCTCGCTCGGCTTGCCGGTCGAGGGCATCGCCATCATCGCCGGCGTCGATTACTTCGGCGGCATGGGGCGGACGACGATCAACGTGTTCGGCAACACGGTCGCCGCGCTCGCGCTGTGCAAATGGGGGCAGCGCAATACGCAGTCCGTCGCGGCGTTCGGGGCGGCGGGAGCCGCGGTCGATTCTTCGGAAGAGGAGAAGGCTCATGCGCCGGACCGTGCTTAGTGTGCTGTGTGCGGCGTTGCTGGCCATACCTCCCGTCCTGCAGGCCGCCGGGCCGGTGTCCGGCGGGGAAGTGAAGCAGGTGGTTGGCGGGCAGTACGATCGCTTTGTCGCGGATCTGGCCATGCTCACCGCGATCGACTCGGGGACCGGCAACAAGGAGGGCAGCGCCCGCATTGCCGATATCCTCAAGGGCTGGGTTGGCGAGCTCGGCGGGACGACCGAGTTCCGAGAAAACGACAAGGGCGTGCATGTCATTGCCCGCTTCAAGGGGCGGGGCAAGCTGCGCGTGCTGATCTCGCCGCACACCGACACGGTGTGGGGTGTCGGCGAGGCGGCCAAGCGGCCATTCCATGTCGATGCGCATGGGCGGGCCTTTGGTCCGGGGGCCGGTGACTGCAAGGCCTCGGTGTCGCAGACGATCCAGTTGTTGCGGGCCTTGCGCACGCTCAAGCTGGAGAGCTACGGCGAGATCATCGTCTATTTCGATGCCGAGGAGGAAAAAGGCTCGAAGTTCGAGACGGCAATCATCGACGAACTGGTGCGACAGGTCGACGTGGCGCTGATCAACGACACGGCGCGGCCGGACTGGGGCATCGTCACCCAGCGCAAGGGCAGCGCCAAGTACAAACTGTCGGTGAGCGGTGTCGGTGGCCACAGCGGCAGCGGCGCGCATGCGGCAGCGAGTGCGACGATGGAGCTCGTCAACCAGCTGCACGCGATCAATGCTCTGGTCAGTCCAATGCCGCCCGGCGCGCCGTACGCCTACACCTCGGCGGCGCTCAAGGCGCGCGGGGTCGCCGACCGGGGGCAGTTCATCCCGGAGACGACGTTCAACGTGGGCGAGTTGGGTACGGCCAACAAGGGCACCGGCACGGTGCCCGACAACGCCTTTGCCCAGGTGCAGGTGCGTTCGTTCAAGCGCAGCGAGCTGGAACGCCTCGATCGCGAGATCCGGCGTCTGGCCGGGCAGCCGACGATTGCCGGGACGAAGGTGACGGTCGAGGGCGAGATCAGTTCCTTGCCGGTGGAAAAGACGCCGGCGGCCGTGCGCCTGATCGAGGCCTACAAGGGCATCGCCAAGCGCGAATACGGGGTGGATGTGCCCGAGTGGCTGGGCGGCGGCGGGACGGTGGCCAACGATACCTTCCAGCATGTGCCGACGCTTGATTCGGTGGGCGTCGAGGTCGACCCGCAGCTCAACCACACCGTGCATGAATATGCAGATCTCAAAAGCTTTGTGCCGCGTACGGTGACCCTGATCCTGTTATTGCAGCAGCTTTCGGTTGGCGCGCCGTAGGCGTTTGCCCGGCACCCTACGATTGCCTCCCGGGGCGTATCGGAGACGTTGGCGGTTGTGGCCATCGTCGCACGGTACGCCTCTTTTTTTGCCTC
>CAZHFS010000073.1:0-10916 GCA_964531885.1 uncultured Propionivibrio sp. | reverse complement strand
AATTGCCAAGGTGGACTGGGATGCATCAGAGATGTCTTGGGGCTTTCAACGTTTACCGTGGGTAACTGGGCAAGACAACAACCAGCCCATGGCAGTCGCGTGGCAAACTTGGGCAACCACCAAGCAAGATGCAATCATCCGTATGAAGAGCCTCGAAGAGGCGAATAACCGACGCTTTATTGAAGCCTACGGCCTCCAAGATGAACTCTCCCCTGAGGTCCCCGAAGATCAGATCACTCTCGCTCGTGCGGCCCCTGAAAAAGACTCTCAACGCCTGATCTCCTACGCCATCGGCTGCATGATGGGCCGCTACAGCCTGGACGAGCCCGGCCTGATCTACGCCCACGCCGGCAACGTCGGTTTCGACGCGACCCGCTACAAGACCTTCCCGGCCGACGCCGACGGCATCGTGCCGATCACCGACGAGCTCTGGTTCGAGGACGACGCTGCCCACCGCGTGCGCGAGTTCCTGCGCGCCGTGTGGGGCGCCGACACGCTGGACGAGAACCTGGCCTGGCTCGCCGAGAGCCTGGGCACCAAGGCCAACGAGACGCCGGACGAGACGATCCGCCGCTATCTGGCCGACAAGTTCTTCAAGGACCACCTGCAGACCTACAAGAAGCGCCCCATCTACTGGCTGTTCTCCAGCGGCAAACAGGGCGCCTTCCAGGCGCTGGTCTACCTGCACCGCTACCACGAAGGCACGCTCGCCCGCCTGCGCGCCGAATACGTCGTGCCCCTCACCGGCAAGCTCCAGGCCCGCATCGAGATGCTCGAAAAGGACGCCGCCGCGGCCTCCAGCACCGCCGCCCGCAACAAACTGAACAAGCAACTCGAGAAGCTGGGCAAGAAACACGTCGAACTTTTGGCCTACGACGAAAAGCTCCGCCACCATGCCGACATGCGCATCAGCCTGGACCTGGATGACGGGGTGAAGGTGAACTACGGCAAGTTCGGCGATCTGCTGGCCGAAGTGAAAGCGGTGACGGGCGGGGCGGGCGATGAGTGAGCCGGCCATGACCAACCCGCTGACGCTGCAGCCCGACGCCCTGGCCGACTACCAGGCGTGGCTGAACACCATCAAGCAGCGTGTCGTCTCGGCGCGACTGCGCATGGCGCTCTCGGCCAATCGCGAGCTGATCCTGTTCTACTGGGAGTTGGGGGCGATGATTGCCCACCAACAGGCACACCGCCAATGGGGAGACAAACTCATTCCCCAACTCTCGGCGGATCTACAGAGGGCATTTCCTGACATCAAGGGGCTGTCGACGTCCAACCTGAAGTATTGCCTGCGCTTTTTCCAGTTCTATGGGCAGGCGGGCGAGGCCGCGGCGCCAGACGGCAGCGGTCTGCCATTTGGTCAACAGGCTGTTGACCAAATCCCCTGGGGCCACAACATCCAGATCTTCACCAAGTGCAACAGCGTGGACGAGGCCCGGTTTTACATCGAGCATACGCTCGCCCACGGCTGGAGCCGCGATGTGCTGGCACTTCAACTCAAGAGCCGATTGCACGCCCGTGCCGGCAGGGCGGTGACCAACTTCTCCCGCACCTTGCCCCCGCCCCAGTCCGACCTGGCCCAGCAGACCCTGAAAGACCCATACACCTTCGACTTCATGGCCATGACCGAGCCCTACAACGAGCGGGACGTCGAACGCCAGCTCACCCGGCACATCACCCAGTTTCTGCTGGAGTTGGGCAAGGGCTTTGCCTTCATCGGTCGGCAGTACCATCTGGAAGTGGCAGGTAACGATTACTACATTGACCTGCTGTTCTATCACGTCACGCTGAAATGCTATGTGGTGGTGGAGCTCAAGAACCGCAAGTTCATCCCCGAGTACGCGGGCAAGCTCAACTTCTATCTGTCGGCCGTGGATAGCCTCCTCAAGCGCGATGACGACCAGCCCACCATCGGTTTGCTGCTGTGCCGCGACAAGAACAACATCGAGGTAGAGTTTGCCCTGCGGGATATGAACAAACCCATGGGCGTGAGCGAATACACCTTGCTGGAAACCCTGCCGGACAACCTGAAGGGTGCGTTGCCGACGGTGGAGGAGATCGAGGCGGAGCTCACCCATGACCACGGGGACGCCCAGTGACGGATTCTTGCGATCGGCCGAACGTGAGCGAGCAGTCAGGCCTGTCGGGTACAGCTTGAGGTGACTTATGGGTTTTCTGGAGTCCTTGTTTTCCGGTGCAAAGGCGTTCATCCGCGAGGTGGTCGTGCCGGTTCTCCATGCAGCCAAGCAGGTCGCAGTCGAGACTGTGCGCGTCGTGCTGGAAGAGATAGATCGTTCCGAGTTTGGGCGTGCAGCGACGCGGTTGATTGACGGGGCTGCGCGCCAGTATTTCGGCCGCGCCGAGGATCTCGCGGCCGAGCAACGGGAAATCGCCGAGCGCGCCAGGCGGGATGGACGAAGGTCGACGCGTGACGTCGATCGACTAAGGGAGATCGAGCTCGAACGTAGAAAGCTGCGCGAAGATCTGGATACGGCCCAAGCTTCGGAGGCTTCAGTTGCCTTGAAGAACGCCGCAGGAGAGTTGGTAGCCCGCCCGGTTTTGGATGATGAGACCAGCGCTGCGGTCGGGATACTGTCTTCGCGGGTATGCCCTGCTTGTGGCGGGACCATGAGGATCCGGCAGGGCCGTTTCAACGGGACGACCCAGCGCAGAAGCTTCTACTGGTTGTGCTCGGCGCATCCAGGCGCCTGCAAGACGATTCCCTTTGATCCGGTGAAGGAAAACCTGACCGCGCTCCGACGCGCTGACCCCAACCTCGACCTGCCGCTTAAGGAGAGGCGTGAGATCTGGGAGCGGAAGGATGTGATCCGCGGAACCCAGATCCGCTTGCGGCAGCACTTGGGTGAAAAGGACCATGAGGTGATCTGCCCGCACCACCTGCTGCCCATGAAGTTGCTGGAGCAGCCGAACAGCAGTGGGCTTCTGCTGAGTACCTATCAATACGTGTGCCTGCATGTGGATGACGACGGGCGCGCATGTCAGCATCGTGTTCCGCTCGAGACTTTCCCGCAGGTTTCGGAAAGCCTGCGTCGAAGTGAAGGTGCGGGGATCATCCGCTGACAAGCGGCTGCACCGCGCAGCATTGGTGCAACAGGCTGTTGAACAATCTCCATGAAAACTTTTTCGGATGTGCCGTGAGTCATCAACGCATCATTGAAGCGCTGGCATCGCAGTTTGCGACGCAGCAGCTGTTGTTCTGGGATGACCCCGAAGGGGAGTTCTCCACTTGGGTCGATAGCCTCGCGCTGGACGGGGTGCAGGTGCTGCGCCTGGACCGCACGCCGGCCTTGCAGGTGAAGCTGGACGTGGAGCGCGATCCGCGTGCCCGCTGGCTGTTCTACCAGCCCAGCGCCGAGCCTGAGCCCGCGACGGACTGGTTGCTCGACTTGCGGCTACGGGGCAAGGCGTTTCGCGCAGACTCGACCTCGATGCTGCTGGAGGATCTGGGCCTGACCAGCCAGGCCTTGCGCCCCCACCTCAAGACCCGCAGCAAGTTCCTGCGTGCCAAGGACCGCATTGAAAGGCTGCGCCGGCTGCTTACGCCGAGTGACGACGCCGCCACGCTCGACCGCAAGATGCTGGCGGTGCTGGTGCGCGCGGAGCAGGCGGATTTCCAGGCCATCCTGCTCAAGCTGGTGAGCGCGATGGTCCGCGATGGTGACGCGGATCTGACTGCAGAGCCGCGCCCCTGGCAGGACATCGTCGCGAACGAGCTGGATTCGGCGTTCTGGGCGCTTGCGCAGCAGGAGTTCGGCTACGGCACAGAGGGCCTGAGCCCCACCCTTCGGGATCTGCTTTATCGAGTTCTGGTGACGGACTTCTGCCGGTCTTTGCCTGAGGCCGTGCCGGAGTCGCTTCGGCATTTTGTGTTGCCCAACCGCACGCTGGCCGCCAATGCCTCGGTTTTTAGCGCGCGCTGGCGCACCAGCATGGGGAGCTACGAGAGCTACAAGCTGCTGTCGGATGCCGTGGCACGCGACATCGGGCTCGATGCGGTGCTGGGCACGCTGCCGGCGGAAGCGCTGGCTGAGACCATGACTTTTGCGGCCGTCGAGCGGCGGATCGTCCAGGCACTGAAGGATCGCGTGCTGCATGGCGCCGGGGCGAGCGATGAGGCCATGCAGGCGCTGATCGCACGTCGGCGCGACGGCCATTGGGCGAGCCGGCTGATGGCGCAGACGTCGAGCGAGGGCATGGCCCTGGCGGCTTGCTATGACGCCATCCAGGCCGCGGCGGGGTTCTTTGAACTCAAGGCACGCTTTGATGCCGGGTTCAGCTTTGCCCGCGCGGAGGCCGGGCTGGCGGCCTACCAGCAGGAGCTGTTCCGCTTCGATCAGTTGTATCGCCACTTCCACTTCGCGTCGGACAAGGTCGAGCCGATGGGGTGGGCGGTGTTGCATGAACTGCGCCTGCGTATCGAAGAGCTTTACACCGGCTGGTTCCTGCCGCAATTCGGCACCGCCTGGGGCACCGTCATGGAGGGTGAGAGCGGTTTGTTAAGGCACTGGACGGTGGCAGGTGTCCCGAACCAGCATCGCTTTTTCGATACCCAGGTTGCGCCTTTGCTGGCGTCAGGCGCCAAGCGGGTGTTCGTGGTGATCTCGGACGCCTTCCGGTTCGAAGCGGCCGAAGAGTTGGTGCAGCAGCTCAACAGCCGCAGCCGCTTCAAGGCAGCGCTCGCAGCGCAACTCGGTGTGCTGCCGAGCTACACGACCCTTGGCATGGCGGCCCTGCTGCCGCACCACAGCTTGAGTTACAAGACCAACAGCAACGTCGACGTTCTTGCCGACTGCCAGCCGGTATCCACCCTGGAGCAGCGCAATGCACATCTGGCGAAGTACGACGGCCTGGCCATAAGGTCGGATGAGCTGCTGGCCTTGGGCAAGGACAAGGGCCGCGAGCGGGTGCGCGACCGACGCGTGATTTACATATACCACGATCACATCGATGCCTTGGGTGACAAGCAGGCCACCGAGGGCCTGACCTTCCAGGCCGTGGACGAAGCCTTGAGCCAGCTGGCCCAGATGGTCGGCTTCATCATCAACAGCCTCAACGGTTCAACGGTGCTGGTGACGGCCGACCATGGCTTCATCTACCAGGAGGCGCCCCTGCTGGCGGCGGACAAATCCGCCCTCGATGTGCAACCGGATGGCACCCTGAAGGCCAAGAAGCGCTACCTGCTCGGCCGCGGCATTGGCGCCTCGCCGAAGGCATGGTGTGGCAACACCGCGCTGACGGCGGGCACCGATGCGCAGGCAAGCGTCGATTTCTGGGTGCCCAAGGGGGTCAGCCGCTTCCATTTCAGCGGCGGGGCACGCTTTGTGCACGGCAGCGCGATGCCGCAGGAGATCGTGGTGCCGGTGATCACCGTGCGGGAGAGCGAATCGGAAAAGGAAAAGGCGAGACACGTGGAGTTCAGCCTGCTCGGCGCGTCGAACAAGGTCGTCACCAACACGCAGCGCTTCGAGTTCATCCAGACCGAGGCTGTCTCGGACAAGGTGCTGCCCCGTACGGTGGTGGTCGCCCTGCGGGATGGAGACCGCCTCATCAGCAACGAGCAGACGCTGACCTTCGACAGCACCTCGCAGCTGCTCGACGAACGCAAGAAGTCGGTTTTCCTGACCGTGCTGTCGGGCACTTACGACAAGACGCGCGACTACTGGCTGACCGCACGCGATGCCACGACCAAGATCGAGGCACTGCGGGTTCCCCTGCGTGTGGATCTCGCCTTCATGAATGATTTCTGAAACGCCAATGACCGAGAACGTCGATACCTCGAGGCTGGACCGCCTGCTGACCACCCACTTTGCCGGCAAGGTGGTCCGCAAGGATCTGACCAAGCTGATCAAGGAAGGGGCCAACGTGCCGGTGTACGTGCTCGAGTACCTTTTGGGCATGTATTGCGCGTCGGACGACGAGGCGACCATCCAGAATGGTATGACGATGGTCAAGCGCATCCTGGCCGAGAACTACGTGAGGCCGGACGAAGCAGAAAAGATCAAATCGAAGGTCAGGGAAAGCGGCAGCTACAAGGTCATCGACAAGGTGAGCGTGAAGCTCAACGAAAAGCGGGATGTCTACGAGGCTTTGCTCTCGAACCTGGGTGTGAAGAACGCGGAGGTTTCCGATGCGTTTGTCCGCCAGTTCGAGAAGCTGCTGGTGGGCGGCATCTGGTGCATCGTCACGCTGAACTACCAGTTCGAGGAAAACCAGCGTGGCTCCCCCTTCACGGTAACGGATCTCAAGCCGATCCAGATGCCCAACATGGATATGGAGGGCCTGTTCGAGGGGCGACGCGCCTTTACCGAAGGCGAATGGATCGATGCGCTGATCCGCTCGACGGGCATGGAGCCGGCCTGCTTCAAGGAGCGGGTGAAGTGGCATCTGCTCGCCCGCATGATCCCGCTGGTCGAGAACAACTATAACTTCTGCGAGCTTGGCCCGCGCGGGACGGGCAAGAGCCACATCTACAAGGAAATCAGCCCCAACAGCATCCTGGTGTCCGGCGGGCAGACAACCGTGGCCAACCTGTTCTACAACATGAGCGCGCGCAAGGTGGGCTTGGTCGGCCTGTGGGATACGGTGGCCTTCGATGAGGTGGCCGGGATCAACTTCAAGGACCACGATGGCGTGCAGATCATGAAGGACTACATGGCCTCCGGGTCCTTCAGCCGCGGCCGCGAGGCCATCAACGCGAATGCCTCGATGGTGTTCGTGGGCAACATCAACCAGAGCGTCGAGTCTTTGGTGAAAACGAGCCACCTGCTGGCGCCCTTCCCCGAGGCGATGATCGATTCGGCCTTCTTCGACCGCTTCCATGCCTATGTGCCAGGCTGGGAGATTCCAAAGATGCGGCCGGAGTTCTTCACCAATCAGTACGGCCTGATCGTCGATTACCTGGCGGAGTACCTGCGCGAGATGCGCAAGCGCAACTTTGCCGACGCCATCGACAGGTGGTTCAAGCTCGGCAACAACCTGAACCAGCGGGACACGATTGCCGTGCGGCGGACAGTGTCCGGGCTGCTCAAGCTGATCTGCCCCCACGGTGAGTACGGCAAGGAGATCGTGCGGCACTGCTTGGAGTACGCGCTGGAAACCCGGCGCCGTGTGAAAGAGCAGCTCAAGAAGATCGGCGGAATGGAGTTCTACGACGTCCATTTCAGCTACATCGACCTGGAGGCCGGCGAGGAGCGTTTTGTGACAGTGCCTGAACAGTCCGGTGGCACCCTTATCCCGGAAGGCCGGCTGAACCCGGGCACTCTGCATACGATCAGCCTGGGGGATACCGAAATGCCCGGCACCTACCGCATCGAGATCCAGACCATTGCCGGCAGCGGGAAGGTATCGACCTCCGGCGTGGCACCGCGGGAGGCCGTGAAGGTCGCGTTTGATTATTTCAAGGCCAATGCGGGCAGGGTTAGTGCATCGATCAAAGCCGGGGAGCACGACTTCCACCTTCATCTGGTTGAACTGCAGCGCAGCGGGAGCCCCAAGGCGCTGACCCTGGCCAGCTTCATCGCCCTGTGCTCCGGCGCCCTCGCCAAGCCTGTCCAGAGCCAGATGGTAATCATGGGCGACATGAGCTTGGGCGGAACGGTCGTTCAAGTCCGCAACCTGGCAGAGAGCCTGCAGGTGGCATTCGATGCCGGCGCCAAGCGAATCCTGCTGCCCATGTCGAGCGTCACCGACATCGCGACGGTGCCGGGTGAGCTATTTGCGAAGTTTCAGACGAGTTTCTACTCGGATCCGGTGGATGCGGTGTTCAAGGCGTTGGGGGTTGAGTGAGGGCGATGCGCGCTTCTTGCGGTCGGTCTTGCTGGCCCTGCCCAGTTTCATCGGCGTGGGCTCGGGACAGATTCAAAACGCAGTGATTTTACCAAGGTGAGGGGCGGGGCTTTTGGAAGATGCCCGAAAATGGATACCGCTTCGATGGCAAATCGTGATGATCTGGCCGCGCTTGAAGCCGAGAATATCCGCCTGATTGCGCTGCTGGAAGCGCACGGCATCGAGTGGCGGCTTCCAGCTCCAGCCGTCCCTGGGGTTCAAGAGACCGAACCACACCGGCTTTCCACCGCTGAAAAGGTGGCCCTGTTTCGGCGGCTCTTTCGCGGACGCACCGATGTTTATCCGATCCGCTGGGAAAGCAAGACAACAGGCAAGTCGGGCTACGCGCCCGCTTGTGCCAACGAGTGGCGCGCCGGCACTTGCGATAAGCCGCGCATAAAGTGCGGCGATTGCACCAGCCGTCTCCTGATCCCGCTGTCCGATGCGGTGATTTACGACCATCTGGCCGGTGAGCACACGGTTGGGGTGTATCCCCTGCTGGAGGATGATACCTGCCATTTTCTGGCTGCCGATTTTGACGAGGCGGACTGGCGCGACGATGCCCGCGCCTTCATGCAGTCCTGTCAAGAGTTGGGTGTGCCGGCAGCGCTGGAGATTTCGAGATCAGGCAAGGGCGCGCACGCCTGGGTGTTCTTCTCCAGCCGCGTTTCAGCCCGTGATGCCCGGCGCCTGGGTACGGCCATCATCAGCCATACGTGTTCGCGCACCCGCCAACTGAAGCTGGAGTCCTACGACAGGCTGTTCCCGAACCAGGACACGATGCCCAAGGGCGGCTTCGGCAACCTGATCGCCTTGCCGCTGCAGAAACGGCCGCGCGCGAGCGGTTGCAGCGTGTTCGTCGATACCGAACTGCGCCCGTACCCGGATCAGTGGGCGTTCCTGGCCTCCATCCAGCCAATGACCGTGCAGGACATCGAGCCGACCATCCTGCGAGCCACCGGTGGCGTCCACCCGCTTGACGTCACTTTCATCGATAAGGAAGACCTGACCACGCCCTGGAAGCGCGAGGCCACCTCGGTCAAGAAGCTGGCCGGGCCGATGCCCAGGTCGCTGACCGTGACGCTGGCCAACCTGATCTACTTCGAGAAGTCTCAACTACCGCAGGCACTGGCCAATCGCCTGATCCGTCTGGCTGCCTTCCAGAACCCCGAGTTCTACAAGGCTCAGGCCATGCGGATGTCGGTGTGGGACAAGCCGCGCGTTATCGGTAATGCAGAAAACTATCCGCGCCACATCGCCTTGCCTCGCGGCTGTCTCGATGCCGCGCTCGAGCTGTTGGGGGACAACGGTATCACCTGTGATCTGCGCGACGAGCGGTTCAGCGGGGAGCCGATCGATGTGTCTTTCGTCGGCACCTTGCGACTGGACCAGGAGGCTGCCGTGTCGGGAATGCTGAACCACGACACCGGCGTGTTGTGCGCCCCGACCGCTTTTGGCAAGACGGTGACTGCTGCCGCCCTCATTGCGCGTCGCGGCGTCAATACTTTGGTACTGGTGCATCGCACTGAACTGCTCAAGCAATGGCAAGAACGCCTGCAGGCTTTTCTGGGGGTCGGCAAAGGCGTGGTTGGCACAATCGGCGGTGGCAAGGCCAAGCCTACCGGCAAAATCGACATTGCCGTGATGCAGTCTATCTCCCGGCAGGGTGAGGTCAATCCACTGGTCGAGAACTACGGTCAGGTGATCGTGGACGAGTGTCACCACGTTGGCGCAGTATCGTTCGATGCCATCCTGAAGCGGACCAAGGCCAGGTACGTACTGGGCCTGACCGCGACCCCGATCCGCCGCGATGGTCAGCAGCCGATCATCTTCATGCAGTGTGGGCCAATACGATACACAGCGGCCAAACCGATCGGAGCGCCTCACGATCTGGAAGTGGTGCCACGCTCATGGTTTTCACGGATCGATCTGCCTGCCGAGGCCGGGATCCAGGACGTGTTTCGGCATCTTGCCAATGACCAGGCACGAACCGAGGCTGTCGCCGAAGAGGTCAGACAAGCCTACGAGGAGGGGCGCAAGGTACTTGTGCTGACCGAGCGTACCGAACACCTCGATGCGATCAAGGCATTTCTCGGCGGCCCAACCGCGGCGCCCTTCGTGCTGCACGGCCGCATGTCCAGGAAGCAGCGAGCTGCGCTGGTCGCCGACCTGGATGCTCTGCCGCCAGATGCGCCGCGCATCCTATTGGCAACCGGGAAATTGGTCGGCGAAGGATTCGATCACCCGCCACTCGATACGCTGGTGCTTGCCATGCCGGTTTCCTGGAAGGGCACGCTACAGCAGTACGCCGGGCGCTTGCACCGGGAGCACGCCAGCAAAACCGATGTTCGAATCATCGACTTCGTGGACACCGGCCACCCAGCGTTGCTACGGATGTGGGACAAGCGGCAGCGCGGCTACCGGGCGATGGGATATCGATTGGGTAGTAATGGGTCCATGGCGTGATGCCTCGGATATCGGCTTCGTCATGGTGGCAGGCCAGCTTGCGTCGGCATGCTCTCCAATGATCTGCCCCCGTGGTCGCCCGGTGCCACCGACCGGCACATAGAATGATGATCGGCACCGCGGAGCCAGGGCGTTACCCGGCGCATTGGAGCTAGCGCCGGATCGGCGCAATAGAGCCAGTCTCACTCAGACGGACGTCTCGACCTTTCGCGGCCCACCGCTACCCCTGCCTGATTTGGCAGGAGAGAGCTGGGGGGCCTGCAGAAGCATCGAGATGTATGACCGCCGCCGCCAGACCCCTGAGGCGTTTGCGTCAGGGCGATTCGGAGCGCGAGATTGCCCGCTCTGGTTTGATGGGACGGGCCGGCCAAGGCGGCCCGTTTCCACACGCTGGCCCAGAGCTGGATTGAGCCCAGCCGTCCCTTGCTGCCGGACACCGAGATCGCCCCCCGCGCCACCCCCCCGCCGGCTTCGGCCCTCACCGGCCTCCCCCCCCTCGTCGAGCGAGGGCTCGGCCAGGCGTCTCCAATGTGGCGATCCACCCCACGCCGCACCCAATGCTCCCAACTTAAGCCCCCTTATATGCCAAATGCTGGTGCGGCTTG
>CAZHFS010000072.1:0-10959 GCA_964531885.1 uncultured Propionivibrio sp. | reverse complement strand
TGCGCTTGGACATGATCAGGTACATGAAGACTGTAATCATTGCAAAGCCGGCGATGGCCAGCGTATTTGCATCAGTCATGACTTACCTCCGTTAGTTGTTTATCGACCTACTGGTGTTGCTGGTGTTGCTGGTAGTGTTGCAGCTGTTCTCTGCCGAACGTAGTAACCGTACGACGGGCAGGAGTATACGCCTGACCCTGCTACCAGAGGGGCTAACAGCTATTCGTTATTCAAATCGTTAAGAGTTGATTCCGTAATCGAGAACTCGACGGGATTGACATATCATTCCCCCACTTTTTGTATGGGGAAGCAATCATCGTGATTGCAGAGTTGATTTCCGGTGCCGACCGAGCGGCGGCACGGAATCTGATTGAGCAAAATGGGTTGGCTTTCGAGGAAGGCTGCGACGAACTGTTCGGCATCTTTGAAGTAGGGCAACTTGTCGCTGTGGGTGGGCGAGCCGGCAATATCTTGAAAATGCTGGCGGTCGATCCCTCGCATCAGGGCGGTTCACTGCTCGGTGAACTGGTAACCGAACTCGTTTCGCGCGGTTTGTCGGCGGGTTTTGATTCCCTCTTCATTTATACCAAACCGGAATACATCTCGACGTTCGAAGCACTCAATTTTTCGCTTCTGGCCAATCAGGGGCGGGTGGCCCTTCTCGAATACGGACGGGGTTGCCAGAAATGGCTTGCCAGTCATGCCAATCTCGTGCGCCCGGGCCTCAATGGGGCGGTGGTGGTCAATTGCAACCCCTTCACCCTGGGGCATCGTTACCTGATCGAGAGTGCTGCCCGCCAAGTCGATAACCTCTATGTGTTTGTCGTTCGCGAAGAGCGCTCCATTTTTCCGTTCGACGTGCGTTACCGTCTCGTCAAAGCTGGTCTACAGGACCTAACGAACGTGGTAGTGCTTGATTCTTCAAGATATATCGTCAGCGGTGCGACCTTTCCCACCTATTTTCTGAAGAAGGACGATCCCGTGGCACGCATCCAGATGGAACTGGATGTGACGCTGTTCGCCTCGAAGATTGCACCATTCTTCCGCATTGTCCGGCGTTTTGTCGGCACCGAGCCGAACTGCAAGCTGACGGCAGGCTACAACGACGCCATGCGCCACATCCTGCCCGTGTACGACATCGATTTCGTCGTGATCGAACGCAAACAAAGCACGAGCGGAGCCATCAGCGCTTCGCGGGTGCGCGAGTTGATCGCGAATCAGGAGTTTTCTAAATTGGAAGAATACGTGCCTGCCACCACGCTCGAGTACCTCATGAGCGCGGAGGCTGATCCAATTCGAAAGCAGTTGCAACATGACATTAGGAGGTAGTTGATGCAAATACTTAAAAAGGCGCAGGCCGGAACGATGCAGTCCAGCGATCTGATGGTCGTGGTCGAGCCGGCCGAAGAGCTTGTTGTGGAAATCGAGTCGACCGTCAAAGCGCAGTTCGGTCACCTGATCCGTGCCCGGATCGATATGGTTCTTGAGCGCTGCAGTGTGTCGTCCGGACGCATCAGCGTGACTGATCGCGGTGCGCTGGATTACGCGATCGAAGCTCGGGTTGAGACCGCATTGCGGCGCGCAGGGGGTGTGTAATGGAAGAAAAAGCATTTTGGTACCGTGAATACAAGCAGGGGCGTCGTTTCATCATCAAGATTCGCCCCGAAGAGAGCATCACGAAGTGCATCACGGAACTCGTGACCAAGGAAAAAATTAACTGCGCCGTTGTCCTGTCGGCCATCGGTTCGGTCAAGGACGTGCGCATCAAGGACATCAAGAGCGGGGCGCGCCTGCCAATTTCCTCGCCGCGACTCGTCGAGCACGACATCGAGGGGCCGCTTGAGCTACTCGGTCTTTCGGGTAACGTGGTTCCCGATGAGGACGGCAAAGTCGATTGCCATCTGCACATCATGGCCAGCAAGTCGTCGGGCGATGTGATCGGCGGGCACATGTACGACGCGACCGTTTTCGCTACCTGCGAAATCGTCCTCGTCGAACTGAACGTCGAAGGGATCGAACGCTACCGCTCCAAGTCGGGCGGCACGCCGACCCTGTTTTTCTCGGAGGAGTAAGAAATGGCCGATTTCAAGCTCCGCCGCTCGCTGCTCTACGTGCCGGGCAACATGCCCTCGATGTTGCAGAACATTCCCCTGTTCCAGTGCGACGCCATCCAGATCGACCTGGAAGACGCCGTGCCTTACAGCGAAAAGGACGCCGCGCGCATCCTGGTGCGTCGTTTCCTCGAGACGTACAAGAACCGCAACAAGGAAATCCTGGTCCGCATCAACGGCCTTGACACCAAATGGGCCATCGATGACCTGAAGGCCGTGCTGCCCGCCGTGCCGGACGGGATTCGCCTGCCCAAGGCGGATTCGCCCGAGATCGTCGAGCGTCTGGACACCATCCTGACCGAGTTTGAAGAAGAACTCGGCTTGCCGCTCGGTCATTTCAAGATCCTGCCCTCGATCGAAACCGCGGAAGGCGTGATCAATGCCGTGGCCACGGCGCGTTCGTCGCCTCGTCTGATCGGTCTTGCTTTCGGTGCTGAGGACTATACGGCGACAATGGAAATCAACCGCACCAAGGAAGGCGAAGAGCTTTTCAACGCCCGGATGAACGTGCTGTGGGGCGCCAAGTCGGCCGGCATCCAGGCCATCGACTCGATCTTCGCGGACGTCAACGACATGGAGTCGCTGCGCCGTGAAACGGAACTCGTCAAACGCCTTGGTTTCACCGGCAAGTGCATGGTTAATCCGCGCCAGATCGAAGTGATTCATGAGGTCTTCGCGCCGAAGCAGGAAGAAGTGGATTACGCCCTCGAGGTGATGGACGCCATCAAGCGGGCCCGTGAAATGGGTACCGGCGTCATCTCGCTCAAGGGCAAGATGATCGACCGTCCGATCGTCGTGCGTGCCGCCCGCGTTATCAATACCGCGCGCGCCCACGGCATGGTGGACGTCGTGATCAATGAGGAGGACATTTATGGTAGTGAATAGTCTGGGTCGGCTGATCCCGGAAACCTTCAACGGGAAAAAGCTCATTCCCTACAGCGATCCGTGGTCTTTGCAGCCGAATGCCGAACGCTCGACGCGGGCGATCCGTCGCAAGAACATTACTGGCAGCAAGGTCGTCGGCGGTCTGCGCGAGGCGATCATCGCCTCGGGGCTCAAGGATGGCATGACCATCTCGACGCACCACAGCCTGCGTAACGGCGACTACCTGCTCAACGACCTCGTCAAGGAAATCGACGCGCTCGGTATCCGCGACATCAAGATTGCTTCGAGCTCGGTGCACGTGGTGCATGCCGAATTGATCCCTTACATCCGCAAGGGCGTGATCACCGCGCTCGAGTGCGGGGTGAATGGACCGATCGGCGAACAGATCTCCAAGGGCGAACTCGAGTGCCCGATCATCGTGCGTTCGCACGGTGGCCGCGCCCGTTCGCTGATTACCGGCGAAGTGCAGGTTGACGTTGCCTTCCTGGCCGCTCCCTACTGCGACGAATACGGCAACTTCAACGGTTTCTACGGCCCCTCGGCCTGCGGTAGCTTGGGTTACGCGCTGGTCGATGCGCAGCATGCGCACAAAGTCGTTGCCGTCACCGACAACCTCGTGCCGTTCCCGGCCGTTCCGGTTGGCGTGCCGCAGTCGGTGGTGGATTTTGTGGCCATCGTGCCGCGTCTGGGCGATCCGAAGAAGATCGTTTCCTCGACCACCCGCATCACCACCGATCCGATCGGCCTGCAGATCGCCAAGTACGCGGCGACAGTCATCGAGGCCTCGGGCTACGTCAAGGACGGCTTCTCGTTCCAGACCGGGACGGGCGGCATTTCGCTGGCGGTGGCTTCGCACGTCCGTGACATGCTGCGCAAGAACAAGGTCAAGGGCAGCTTCGGTTGCGGTGGTATCACCGGCTTCTTCGTCGACATGCTCGAAGAAGGCCTCTTCGAGGCGCTGTTCGACGTGCAGTGTTTCGACCTCAAGGCGGTCGAATCCATCGGGCGCAATCGCAAGCACCAGGAAATGACGGCAGGCATGTATGCCAATCCGTTCAACTGCGGTTCGGTGGTCAATCGCCTCGACTGCGCCATTCTCTCGGCCACGGAAATCGACGTGAATTTCAACGTTAACGTGAATACCGAGTCGATGGGCTACCTGCTGCACAACACCGGTGGCCACTGCGACGTGGCGGCTGGCGCCAAGGTGTCGATCGTGGTTTGTCCGTCGATCCGCGGCCGCCTGCCGATGATTCGCGATGAAGTGACGACGATCACCACGCCGGGCGAAACGGTTGGCGTCATCGTCACCGAGCGCGGCATCGCGGTTAACGACAAGTTGCCTGAGCTCAAGGAAGAATTGATCCGCCGCCGTGTGCCGGTCAAGGATATCCGTCAGCTGCGCGACGAAATCGTTGCGGTGACCGGGGTGCCGAAACCCATCGAGTTCGAGGACGACATCGTCGGCCTGATCGAGTACCGCGACGGGTCGATCATTGACGTCGTCCGCAAAGTCCGCAAGTAATTTACTCGCGGCCCGCGACAACCGGCAGGACGCCCTGCAGCGCGCATGCTACCGCGTGCGCGCAGGGCAACCTGCCGTTGTCTCGTCCATTGTTTTCCTGTCGCTCAATATCCCGGGGGCGGATAAGGCTCTGCCCGGAACTGAGCGCCTTTTCTCCGCCCTGTGCGAGACGTTTCATGCCAGCTTTCCGCAGGCCTGTGTACTGGAGGCGGATAATGATGTCCTCGGCCCTTTTGCACTTTTTCAGGTGCCTGCCACGCCTGAAGCCGTGAAACGCGCTTGCCTTGGCATCGAGTCGGCTCAGCCGGCGTTTCGTCTGGCTGATCTCGATGTTTATACGCCGGATGAACAGCAGATCGGGCGGGGGGAACTTGGCCTGGCACGGCGAACCTGCCTGTTGTGCTCCGAGCCTGCCGTGGATTGCATGCGTCTGCGCACGCATGATTTCGCGGCACTTGTGAATCGTGTACATGAACTCCTTACGCCTTACCGAACTTGAACGCCTGGCTAGCGCTTTGGCGACCGGCGCCCGCTTAGAACTGTTTCTGACACCCAAGCCAGGCCTCGTTGATCGGGCAGATAACGGCTCGCATCCCGATCTCTCGATCGAAGTGATGGAGCGCTCGATTGCCATCGTTGCTGATTACCTCGACGCCACCGTCGTTTCGCTCGCGGCCGGCGACGGTTTTGCCGCCCAGAATGCCCTGGGGCGGCAAGCCGAGCAGCGACTGTTCGACGAACTCGGCACCAATACCCACAAAGGCTATATCTTCCTCGCCGGCATGCTGCTGATTGCGTACTGGCATGCGCCCAGCGCAGCCGTGTCCGACCTGCGTGCCGCGCTGGCTGAACTGTGCCGCAATTTCTTTAGCCGCCCACGCGACGGCGAGACGCACGGCGAGCGCGCGCGCCGCCTGTACCATGCCGGAGGGATCGTGCGTGAAGCCAGTGAGGGTTATCCAGCCCTCTTTGAACACGCTGTGCCTGCTTTTCGCGCCGCTCGCCAGAGAGGGGCGTCTGTGCTCGACGCCTCCTTTGTGATGATGGCGCACCTGATGCAGACGGTCGACGACACGACCATGCTGCACCGGGCGGGCCCTGAGGGTCTGGCGCGGATGGTTGCCGATGGCCGCTGGTTGCAGTTGCTTATGGCTGATGGTGGCAACGCTCAGGGGTTTCTCGAAACCACCAATCGCACTTACGTTGCGGCCAACATGACGATGGGCGGTGTGGCCGATATGATAGGCATGAGCTACGCCTGGCTCATTGTTTCCGGCGATCTTGCTGCCGAAGAGATGGCGGCCTTGCTTGTTCCTGAGCGCCGGTGATTTGTTCGGCGGCCTCAAGTCACCGGACAAAGCGGGCCGGCTTATTGCCTCTTTCATACCCATTCGCGTTCAATAAACAAAGAAATCAAACCACGACGGTCACAACGCTCACGGCGAAGAGCAAAGACTCGTGGAGTGCGCTCTGCTCAGTCCGTAGGCCAGGCAAGGAAAAGTCAAGAATTCAAATTACTCGTCGTGGTTAGCTGATTGAACGCCAAAGGGCATCAGTGCGCCTTGCCTTCAGTGAGCGCTGCCGGTTGTAATCCCTGGGCTTCAATGACCGGATACACCTCAGGCGAGGTCAGAAACCGGATCAAGGTGCGTGCCGCTGTGATCGAATGGGCATTGCGCGCCTGGCCGACCGAGAAGACGGTGACTTTCTGGAAGGGGGGCGGGATCTCGCCGACGAAATCGACGCCGGGAATGGGCAACAGTTCGCTGACCTGCTGGAAGCCGATCTCGACATCGCCGCGTGCTACCCAGGTGGCGACCCGGTCCTTGACGATCTCCCGCGATTTGGCGACGACGTCCTCGCCCAGCAGCGGCAACACGTTCTTTGCCAGATGCACACCGCTGGCGCTCGCCGAATAGCCGATTGAGGCGGCTGCATGCAGGGTCTTGGCAAAAGCCTCTGCGGTGGCGATGTCCGGTTTCGGTGCGCCGGCGCGTACAACCATGCCGATTTTGGAATGCACCAGGTCGACCCGGCTTCCCGGGACGGCGTAGCCCTGCTCGATCAGCTTGTCGAGTTCGGGCGCGGCCATCATCAGCAGGTCGGCGTCTTCCCCGTTCTGCAGGCGTGCCGGAATCGCGGTCGGCGAACTGCCCATCGAGGATCCGGAGATCAGGACGATGCGATGTCCGGTTTGATTTTCGAATAGCGGAGCCAGGGCTTCCATGGCCGAATAGAATCCGCCCGAACTCATGACCCGGATTTCGTCGGCGAAAATGGGCGTGGCGAGCAGGGCGGCGGCGACGATAAGGCCCCTCGCCGCGAGGCGATTGATAAAGCGCATGGGATTCTCCTGTGAGAGGTGCGGGGCGGCAGGTGGCCGTCCCCGCACGGGGTCAGACCTTGAACTCAGGCATCAGGTGGAAGTTCATGTAACGGTAGATGTCGGCCGACTGGCGGCTGACGGTCTGCATCCGCGCCATGTATTCCTCTTTGGTGGGCAGGCGTCCGAGCAGCGCGGCGATGGCCGTGACTTCGGCGGAGCCGAGGAAGACGTTGGTCGCTTCGCCCATGCGGTTTGGGAAATTGCGCGTCGAGGTGGACATGATCGTGGCGCCTTTGCGCGCTCGCGCCTGGTTGCCAAAGCACAGAGAGCACCCCGGGACCTCCATGCGTGCGCCTGCGGCGCCAAGCCGCGCGTAGTAGCCTTCCCGGTTGAGCGTGTCGGCGTCCATCTTGGTGGGCGGCACGATCCATAGCCGGGTCGGGATTTCCTTGCCGTCGATGAGGTGTGCGGCGGCGCGGAAATGCCCGATGTTGGTCTGGCACGAGCCGATGAACCCCTCATCGATCTTGGTGCCGGCAACGGCCGAGAGCGGCTTGATGTCGTCCGGGTCGTTCGGGCAGGCGAGCAGCGGCTCGGTAATCCCGGCCAGATCGATCTCGATCACGGCGGCGTATTCGGCATCCGGGTCGGGTTGCTGGATGCTCGGTTTGGCGAGCCAGGCTTCCATCTTGCGGATGCGCCGCACGAGGGCAGTCTTGTCCTGGTAGCCGTTGGCCACCATCCACTTGAGCAGGGCGACGTTGGAGCGCATGTACTCGACGATCGGGGGCAGATCGAGACGCACCGTGCACGCTTCGGCGGAACGTTCGGCGGAGGCATCGGAGAGTTCGAAGGCCTGCTCGACGGTCAGGTTCGGCAATCCTTCGATTTCCAGAATCCGGCCCGAGAAGATGTTTTTCTTGCCCTTCTTCTCGACGGTAAGCAAGCCCTGCTTGACGGCGTAGTAGGGAATGGCATTGACCAGATCACGCAGGGTCACCCCGGGCTGCATCTCGCCCTTGAAGCGGACAAGCACGGATTCGGGCATGTCGAGCGGCATTACTCCGGTGGCCGAAGCCAGCGCGCACAGGCCGGAACCGGCCGGGAAATAGGCGCCGAGCGGGTAGCGGGTATGCGAGTCGCCACCGGTGCCGACCGAGTCGGGCATGGCCATGCGGTTGAGCCAGGAATGCAGCACGCCGTCGCCGGGGCGAACGGCGACGCCGCCGCGCGAGTAGATATAGGGCGGCAGATCGGCGAACATCTTGACGTCCTCGGGCTTCGGGTACGCCGCGGTGTGGCAGAAAGTCTGCAACACGAGATCAGCCGTGAAGGTCAGGCAGGCAAGGTCGTTCTGCTCGTCGCGCGTCATCGGGCCGATGGTGTCCTGCGAGCCGACGGTGTCCATCACCGGTTCGCAGTAGGTGCCGGGGCGCACGCCCTTGCCCGCGGGTAGTCCGCAACTGCGGCCAACGATCTTCTGTGCCAGTGTGTAGCCTTTGCCCGTGTCGGCAGGTTGCCTGGGGAGACGGAACAGCGCCGTGGTGCCCATGCCCAGGCCTTTGCGTGCCTCGGCGGTGAGGTTGCGCCCGATGATCAGTGGAATGCGGCCACCGGCGCGCACGCTGTCGAGCAGCACCTCGGTCTTGAGTTTGAAGGTGGCAACGATTTCGCCGTTCTTGAGCACCTTGCCTTCGAACGGGCGCAGTTCGATGACGTCGCCCATTTCAAGCTTGCTGACGTCCATCTCAATCGGCAGGGCGCCCGAATCCTGCATGGTGTTGTAGAAGATCGGGGCGATCTTGCTGGCGAAAACGAAACCGCCGTATTTCTTGTTCGGGACATTGGGGATGTCCTGCCCGGTCCACCACAGCAAGGAGTTGGCCGCCGATTTACGCGAGGAGCCGGTGCCGACGACATCGCCAACGTAGACCACCGGATGCCCTTTGGCCTTGATGGCCTCGAACTGCTTGAGCGGGCCGCGTTTTCCTGGTTCGTCCGGCGTCAGTCCGGTGCGCGGAAACTTGAGGATGGACAAAGCGTGCAGGGGGATGTCCGGGCGGGTGTTGGCATCCGGATCGGGGGAGAAGTCGCCGGTGTTGGTTTCGCCGCCGACCTTGAACACGGTGAGGGTGATGCTCTGTGGTACGTCGGGGCGCTGCGTGAACCATTCGCCCTCGGCCCACGACTTGAGTACTGCCTTGGCGTTGGCATTCCCTTTGGTGGCGAGCGCCTGCACGTCCTTGAGTGCGCCGAAGACGAGCAGGGTTTTTTTCAGTCCCTCAGCGGCCAGGGCGCCGAGTTGCGGGTCGGCAAGCAGGGCGATCAGGAGCTTGACGTTGTAGCCGCCTTGCATCGTGGCCAGGAGTTCAGTGGCGCGCTGGCGGCTGATCAGCGGCGATTTCTGCTTGCCTTGCGCAATCGTGCCGAGAAATTCGGCCTTGACCTTAGCCGCGTCGTCTACACCGGGTGGGACACGGTTGCTGATGAGGTCGAGCAGGAATTCTTCCTCTCCCTTGGGCGGATTGCGCAGCAAGGTGGTCACTGCGGCGGTTTGCTGTGCATTGAGCGGGAGTGGCGGGATGCCCAGTGCAGCCCGCTCGGCGGCATGTTTGCGGTAGGCGTCGAAAATCAGCGTGCGGCTCGCCTGTTCGTCGAGGAGTGGTGGGGTGGGTGCGTTGCCGGTGCTGGTTTTTGCAGGGGCAGCGACAGCAATTTCGCTGTTGACGGCAATGGCACCGGCCACCGAGGCGGCAACGCTACGGAGACAGAAACTACGGCGATTCAGCATGGGGTGGGCTCCCTCAAAGTGACATTCAGCATCCTGTCGGCGCGACGGCTGGGCAGGTCATGCAGGTCGCTTCTGCAAAATTTTTATGTGGTGCGACAAGCGAATTGTCATGCCTTTCTCTCGATAAATAAAATTCGATTATTCTATGGCTCGCAATAAACAAATCTGATTCCATGCCGGAGGGGCGAATGGACGACAAGGATTGGCGCATTCTCAAGGCAGTAGCCGAAGAAAAAAACATTACCCGTGCCGCAACCAGGCTGTACATGTCGCAGCCGGCCTTGAGCTACCGCTTGAAAAGCCTGGAAGACGAATTCGGGGCGCGACTCGTCTCCCGCTTGCCGGGTGGGGTTATGTTGACTGCGCAGGGCGAGTGTGTGCTCGACTACGCGCGTGAGATGCTGGTGCGCCATGCTTCGCTCAAGGAGCGAATCCGCAATATGGCGGACAAGGTGCAGGGAGCCTTGCGCATCGGCTCCTCCGGGGTGTTTGCCCATTTCGCCCTGCCGACCATTCTCAAAGGGTTTCTTGCCGCGTTTCCGGAGGTCGAGATTTCCCTCAAGACCGCGCTCAGTCAGCCGATCATCCGGCTACTTGAAAAGCAGGAAATCACCGTGGCCATCGTGCGCGGCGATCATGCGTGGGAAGGCGAACGGTTCATGCTGATGCGCGAGCCGGTGTGCGTCGTCTCACGGACACGCATTGCGCTCGACGATCTCCCGGCGCAGCCATACATCCGTTACGGCACGGACGCGCCATTGCAGCGCCTCCTCGACGACTGGTGGCGCAAGCGGTTCAAGGTTCCGCAGCGGGCCACGATGGAGGTCAATACCATGGATACGGCGCGTGAGATGGTCTCGAACGGTCTGGGTTGGGCGCTGCTGCCTTCGATCGGATTGGCACAAAGGGACGGTTTACATGCCGAGCCGGTCTATTGGCAAGACGGATCCCCGTTCGTCCGCGAAACCTGGGTGCTTTGCTCGGCGGGAGCGATGGAATTGCGTACCGTGCGTGCCTTTGTTGATTACCTGCGGGAGTGGCAGCTTACTGGCGGTGCGATGCAGGTCGCGGGCAGTCTGGCGGAGCCGGGAGCGGGCGATTAGTCATGGCGCTTCCTGGCGGGGACGAATGCGCCGTGAAGCGCAATGAAAAGGGCCGGTCCTTGCGGAACCGGCCTTTTTTTTGAGCCGTGGTGCATGGCCCGTCGGGCCATGCACGCTATTACAGGTCAGAGTTCCTTGACCGTGACGAGCACCTTGTCGCCGTTCTCGTCGGTGACCATGGTGTCGATCTTGAGCAGTTCGCTCCAGCGCTTGAACGC